>CAMDEC010000060.1 GCA_945893395.1 Bifidobacterium breve | reverse complement strand
CACGAAACAAATCGCTGTCCTCATTGACCATTTCAGGCTCAACCCAAATGCCGAAGTCCATTCCCAAGTTTTGAACGTGAGAAATCAGCGACGCCAAACCATTGGGATATATCTCAGCCGAAACCCACCAGTCGCCCAAACTCGACTTGTCGTTTCTTCGTCCTCCGAACCAGCCGTCGTCCAAAACGAACCGTTCAACGCCGACACTCGCGGCCAGATCAGCGAGTTGTTTCAACTTTGCTTCATCATGATCGAAATAGACGGCTTCCCAAGTGTTCAACAACACCTTGCGCGGCGAAAAACTCTTTTGCTTGGGCGAATTTAGGCGAACATTGCGATGAAAGTTCCATGAGGCCGATGTCAAGCCACAAGACGAATAAGTTGCAACAACCTCCGGGGTCGAATATGAACCATCCGGTTCTAGGCAAATCTCGCCAGCCATCTGTAATTCGCCAAGTTGCAAATATTTGCGACCATCGGCAAGCACCTCGGCCAACAACACATGATTACCACTCCATGCGAGGTGGGCTCCCCAAACTTCGCCCGTCCACTCGTTTGTATCATGCTGAACGGCCCACACAATTGGCGGGTGCTCATGTGAAGTGCGTCCTGTGCGATTTTCTGCCGTCCATGCACCGTGCGAAAAACTCTGGCGATGAATCGAAAATTCACGAGCCCAACTGCCCGTCATCGTCACCAACTCTTCGGCGCTTTTTGGTAATGGCAGAGTGATGCTGAGCGTGTCCAGTAAATATCGATTCGTGCCATTGTTGGTCACTGTTGCTTTGATCGACAAAACTCCCGATTCGCAAAGAGCTATTTCGCAACACAAACTCAACTCGGCCGCCGAATCGGTGCTGGTGACATTCAAACTGTGCCCCGACGCTTCAACTTTGGGTTGACTAAAGCGAGGTGCAAAATGTCGGCCACCTGGTCGATGTCCGGCAAGACCGGGGCGAGCAAAACATCCGTCGCCGTGTTGTGGCACAACTGCGATCGGTGCAGTCACATCGACTGACCCAGGTTGCTTGGGCGGATAAACCTGCGCCAAGATCAATTCTTCGTCGACCGACTCGAGTTCTCGCCCCCAGTGAGCGATCACCGGCACACCGGCTGAAACATCGAAGATGACACTCATGCCCGATCTTCGCAAGTGAATCAAGTTCGCTGTCATGGTTGCTAACTAACGGTCACTCGATATGAAAACAAATACTTTCCCGGCTGCAGTCGATATTTGTTGAGAACATCGGGGCCGCAACTGGCAGTACCCAACCCACGGTGTGCGACATCCAGGTGCACAACCAATTCTTTCCGCGGCTGCAAATCCACTTGATTCTCGGCGGCGAATAAGTCGTGCGCAGAATAATTGGTCGCCGAAAAGTGCATCGCCGAAGGTTCTAGAACTTCAACACGCACAATTTGTCCTGAACTACTTGAAATAAGTTCAAGCCACCGCATATCGGTGCGCAAACCAAACTCTTGGGGCACCAAATACGGTGGCACATCCGGCCTGGCTATCCATTCACCGAGCATCGAGCCGCTGTTTCGATCCGGATAATTCTCGCCAGGGCCTCGCCCAAACCATCTGATCGAGTCGAAACCGAACGGCAAAGAAAATTGCACCCCGATTCGCGGCAGGTCGTCCAGCGATTTCGGCACGTCGACACGATGTTCAAAGATTATTGCGCGACCATCTTTGCTGAATGTACGCACCACTTTGTGATCAACAAGATCTTCAGCATTCACTCGATCCAAACCAACATGCTGCCAATTTCTAAGCGCTTGACCACCCGTGCCCTGCTTTTCGAACAATTCGGGCATCAACTTATAGCCGTCATTGTCGACTGGCGCACGCCAAACACACAAACTCACAGGCGAAATCAGCAACTTTTCAAACGCCGAAATTGATTTGTGGTCCAATGCACCACTGCGTGACTCGACTTTGACCTTGGTGCGAGGCTGGCGTTGCAGTTCAATTTGATCCCACGCAACGCAGTAGTGCTTCGGCGCAAACCACTGATCGCGTTTTAGGCGCCAATAAATATTTAGGTGCACATCGCTCTTTGCTGACGCCACAACCGGGCATGGCAGCGCAAACAGTTTCGCTGACCTTGCACCGACTTTCCATGCAGGCAATTTTCCACGCTTGGTCACTTTGCCATCGACCAACAATTCAAAACTTGCAACATAATTTTCCGAACCAACAAACGATTGTCGGTTGGTCAGCAATATTTTTTTACGACCATTGACTCGCCGAGTCTCAGCGGTTATGGGTCGATAGACCCAGGCGACCTCTTGCATTGCCGGGTGCGGCTCACAATCTGACGAAACAAGTCCGTCGGCCACAAAATTTCTGTCGTTCGGTAGATCCCCAAAATCTCCACCTACCGCCAGACGCAATTTGTCCGCACCAACTCGCTGACGCAAGCCATGATCTTTGAACTCCCAAATGAAACCACCCTGTAGACCCGGAGTCTTGCTGATCACTTTCCAGTAGTCGGCCAGCGATCCATTCGAGTTGCCCATCGCGTGGCTGTATTCGCACATTATTAACGGACGCGTACCAAGACCACTATCTCCATATTTTTTTATCGTGTCTATCGACGCATACATCGGGCAGACAATGTCGCTCGCGCGCAAGCCACCATCAACCCAATTCGAAGTTGAAATTCGATTCTTGTCTCCGTGGAAAATTGCCCCCTCGTAGTGCAGTGGTCGCGTGCTATCGGTGCGCCTGATCCATCCTGCGAGTGCGTCGTGATTGGCGCCGTACCCAGTTTCGTTACCAAGACTCCACATAATTATCGATGGATGATTTCGATCGCGCTGCACCATTCGTGCGCCACGCTCGACAAACGCCGAACGATAACTGTCATCGTCGCAGATGCTCGTGTTGAATGCGTGACCTTCAATGTTTGCCTCGTCGACCAGATACATGCCGAGTTCATCGCAGAGTTGATAAAAAGCGCTGTCATTCGGGTAATGCGAACAGCGAATCGCCGTGATGTTATGGCTGCGCATCACGACTAAATCACTACGCATATCCTCAATCGAAACCGTGCTGCCAGTATCCGGGTGGTGATCATGACGGTTGACGCCGAAAATCCAAACTGGCTGGCCGTTGACTAATAGTTTTCGATCTTTCACTTCGACTCGACGAAACCCAATTTTTGTTCGCACGGTTTCGATCACTTCGCCCAAAGCCGTGACCAATTCAGTTTCAACTTGATACAAGTTTGGTGCTTCGGCTGACCAAGCCGCACAATTTTTGACTGTCCAGTTAAAACTCGTCTTGTGGCCCACAAACGAATACGGCTGTGCAGCAACATGCGGCACAGTCTTTGACTGTGTCTGACCAACTAATTCTCCACTTGGTGAGAACAAACTCGTCCTTAATGTGAAGCCAGTTTGCTTTTCACCCAGAAATCGCGCTTCTGTCGTCGTCGTCAGATTGCCGAGTTTCTTCTTATTATCAAAATCTGTCTCGCAAACAACATCGGCAATGCAAACTTCATCACGAGATTCAATGTGAACGCTGCGATGCAAACCAGCCATCCACCATTGGTCTTGGTCTTCGATATAGCTCATCGCGCTGTAGCGAATCACGACGATTGCCAAAATATTTTCGTCTGTCAGAAGAAATTTGCTGATGTCATATTCACTGGGCAAACGACTGTCGGTGCCGTAACCGACAAATTCGCCGTTGACGAATACCGCATGCACACTCTCGGCGCCACCCACACTGAGCACGGTTTGTGCTTCACGCCAATCAGTTGGCACTGCAAGTCTGCGACGATAAACCCCCGTGGCGATTCGCTCTGGCAACTCCGGTGGTGCGCCACTGAACGGCATCTGAACATTCGTGTAATGCGGAAAATCACCCGTATCTTGCATCGTCCAATTTCCGGGTACAACCACTGTCTTGTCTCGTTGTAAATCTTTCAACACAACCGCATCGATATCGTCTGGGTGCGAAAACAGATCGAACGACCATTCACCGTCAAGCGATAGTCGCTTTTCGCGCACGATTGTCGAGTGCATCGGCAAACGATTAATTTGATTTATTCGTGGGTCGGCCCACGGGCGCAAGTTACCGATTATCGGCAGCATCGCAAAAGTCGCCCATGGCTCAAAAGATACACTGCTTAATCTGTGCGACAAGATCCGTGGCTGAACACATTGGTGCACATCGTCGAGTCGAGACAGAGTCGTCCAAATTTGCCGAGTGATAAGTGTCCGTTTTGCGTGGGAGGCCTAGAAGCAGCGCAGCCATACAAAATAAAATCGTTGGTCAATCGTTGGCCCGCAATGTCGGACAATCGTTGCGAAGTCGTGCTCTACACGAGCGAGCACAACACTTCGCTGGCCGATTTATCAGTTGAAGATATTACAGAGCTCGTCGACTTGTGGGCTTCACGCACCGTCGCCCTGATGAGTCGACAAGATGTACAAAGCGTCCTGATTTTTGAAAATCGCGGTCGCGAAGTTGGTGCGACGATTGATCACCCACACGGTCAGATTTATGCATTTGATCACGTACCGCAACGCACTGTGCAACGACTCAAAAACAAATGGAATCCAGATTCAGATCAGCAAAGACGGTTCGTCGAACACGACGGCTGGGCCGCTTGGGTGATTTCGGCGCCGATTTACCCCGTATCGATAGAAATCGCACCACCAAATCAAATCGCGAATCTCTCGGCGTTAAGTTCGCGAGACCGAACATCATTCGCGACAATTCTGAAAGACGTGCTGCAACGACTTGATCGGCTCTTTGAAAGCAAGACGCCATACATGATGTGGATAAACCAAGATGCAAAAAACTATTCAGATACATGGCTGAATGTCGAAATCATTTCACCTTGGCGTGACAAAGATGTATCTCGCTATATCGCCGCAGCCGAAGTTGCAACCGGTGAATTTTTTAATCCGGTAAATCCAGAAGATCTTGCTAAGCGGCTTCGCTCCTTGACTTCGTAGAGGCTCTCTTGGCAACCGCCAAATAGACAACCGCACAAGTAAATACCGCTATCGAAGTCCATTGGTTCAAGCGCAACCCTGCAATATTTTTTGCCTCATCAATGCGCAAAGACTCGACGAAAAATCTCAAAAATGTATACCCTGCGACATACATCGCGAACAGATCTCCGTCTCTGAATTTCCGACGCTTCTCAGCCTTGATCAGCGCGACACAAATAAACAGACAGCCCAGCGACTCATATAAAAAGGTCGGATGAAAAGTGGTGCCGACTTCAAACCCAGCCGCCTCTACCTTGCCTGGCGAAACTTGTAATGCCCACAATAAATTCGTGGGTTTACCAAAAAGTTCCTGGTTGAACCAGTTTCCCCATCGTCCAATCGACTGAGCAAGTGCCAATGCCGGTGCAACACAAGTTAGGCCCACCGCAATCGGAATGTTCTTGCTTTTCAACATCAGAGCACCGACAACAACACCTACTGCAATTCCTCCCCAAATGCCGAGGCCACCTTCCCAAATTTTCACGACGTCAAATCGACGACCATCAAAACGATCCCAATCGGTGATCACGTGATAGGCACGCGCCCCAACAATGCCTACAGGCACGGCGATCATCGCGATTGATCCTGCATCTTCGGGTTTGCCGAGTTGTCTTTGCATGAGACGTTTTTTAAACAACCAAACTGCGGCGACCACGCCAAGTGCGATCATTAATCCATATGCGTTGAATCGCAATGGGCCAATCTCAAGCGAACCCGAAGATGGGCTTGGCAAACTCGCAAACATCAAGTTCAGACTAGTTCTCAGTGACGAACTGGCGAACGGTTGTCTATCTACGCTTTTTGCTGGTCTACTTAATGTGTGTCCACCGCCAAACGCCAGGTCGATTCAGCCGCGATTGGTGCGTTGGCGCCCGTCGCCGCTTTGATACCAATCTGGTTGATAGCAATCGCAATTTTTTGGTTACCGTTCTGGCAGTTCACCGATGTCTCGTATCCGCTTTTCGCATTTGCCTCTCTCGCGCTCGGCATCGTGCTGTTCTCTAAATCTGTTCAACGAATCTTTCTTGCGCGACTGCTCAGTGCACGCAAACCGACACCCATAGAGGCGGCGACTCTTCACAAGTCTTGGCGCAAAGTCGCCCAAGCAAATCACATCAGTACCGAGAGTTTCGTGCTTGCGGTCGTTGACAGTCAAGACATCAATGCTTTCGCCTCTGGTGGTCACCTTGTGGTGGTCTCGTCGTATGCGATAAATGAACTCGACGAAAGCGAACTCTCCGGCGTTTTGGCCCACGAACTTAGTCACCACCTCGGCTCGCACACGGTTGCATTAACGATTGCGCAATGGTTGAGTTTGCCGATTTTGTTGCTCGCACGAATGGGCTTCATCTTGCAACAGCTCGCTGAAGCAATATCGAATACATTTAGTTCAAAACTCACGGCATTGAAGTTTTTTGGTTTGCTGATCTCTGCGGCGCTGACGGTCGCCTCATCACTTTTTGTGGCAGGTCTGGTGGTGGCGCAAGCGCTGAGCAGTGCCGTTGGACATGGATCCGAATTTCAGGCTGATCAACGCGCGGTACACATGGGTTTCGGCAATGAACTTCTCACGGCGCTCAAACGTGTCAACGACGAATCTGAACTTGGTGATCGCCAGTCGACAAACAGCCTTGTGGTTGCTTCGCACCCGCCGGCACGCGAGAGAATTGCCCGACTTCAAGTTTTACTGCGCACCGAAGACCCGTTTCGATGAAGTTGAATCTTGCAATGTTCAAGAATTCGGCGCGCGCGCGAAAAATCGGTGTCCTGCCGTGCGGTTTACTCGTTGGCTTCAGTTTGCCTCCATGGGGATGGTGGCCTTTAGCGATCATCGGAACCGCAATATTTTTCGCACTTTGCAATCTGGCACTCGGCCGACTTGAACTTTTCGTGCTCGGCACGGTGTTTGCGATCGCCTGGCTCAGCCTTGGCATGATGTGGATGTGGTGGCTCACGGCTCCCGGATACATCATCGCAGTCTTGATTTTTTCTCTGTTTCACGGCGTCGCCGCGGTTGCCGCTGGCAAATTTGGCAACACGCCAGTCACGCGCCCGATTTGTCATTGTTTGGCAGAGGTACTGCGTTTCTCGCTTCCATTTGGTGGGGTTCCACTCGCCACGCTTCCGATTGCGATTTCACAAACCGCGATTGCTGATGTCGTCGCTGTTGGTGGCCCAATCTTGGCGACCTGGTTTGTCCTGCAACTTGGCGCCATCTTCGCTGCATATTTCAACCGCCGTGAATCGCGTGCGAAAGTGTTTCAACTCGCAATCGCTTTAGTCGTGCTGCAAACCTTCGCGATCACAATCTCAACATCAAAACCAACCGGCGAAACTCTGCGCATCGCCTTGGTCCAGGGTGGCGGCCCACAAGGTGTTCTTGCAATCAATGCTTCGGCGCGTGACGCCTTCGACCGCCACTTGAAAGTAACGCAAACTCTGCTCCGAACCGACAATTTGGATGCTGTGCTCTGGCCCGAAAACGTAATCGACGTGGCCGAATTCAAGTCAAGCAAGGAATTCACCGAAATAGTTGCCGAAGCGGTGCGACTCGACACCGAATTCATAGTTGGCATCACCGAAGATGCTGGTTCAAATAAATTCACCAATGCCCAGGTAGTCGTGAAACCAACCGGTGAAATCACCTCTCGTTATGACAAAGTGCGCCGCGTTCCGTTTGGCGAATACGTGCCGAGCGGTTTGCGCGGTTTTCTCGGCGCAATCGGCGCTCCAATGAATCGCATTCCGAATGATGCGGTGGCTGGTGAAGATCCGGCGGTCCTTGACCTGAAAGACACCAAAGTTGCCGTCGTAATTTCGTGGGAGGCGTTTTTTTCAGGACGAGCCAACAGTGGCGTTGAAGCAGGCGGCAAAGTTTT
>CAMDEC010000059.1 GCA_945893395.1 Bifidobacterium breve | reverse complement strand
GATGGTTCAGACGGCGGTGGCGCAAGATGGTATGCCTATTCGGTATACCCGTCGGTCAAGGGTTCAAAGGTTGCAAACAAGGGTGAATGGCTTGCTAGCGAATTCGGTATCGCTGAATGGGCTGGTCGTCCAGTTCCAGACGAGTACCTCAATCGCGAATGGAAGTCAACCGGAGACTGGAACCCGCACTACCTTGACGCTCCAGATCTGGACGCTGCAGTTGATGCTTGGTTAACGGCTCTTACACCAGCCAAGAAGAAGGCTGCAAGTTCCCTAATCCAAAAAGCTTCGCTCAAGTACACACCAATCATCGTTGTCTACAACGAAACCCGCGTTACGGTAACTTCGAACAAGGTGAAGGGTGTTGAATTCAACCAGCAAGGTGCGAACTGGACTTCTGGCACAAACGCTTAATAGCGAACCTGATATCCAGAATTAAATTAAAAAGAGACCGGCCTAGAAAACTAGGTCGGTCTCTTTTTGTTTGCCTTGTAGGACAAGAGGTATTGAGACTGCGTTGCTAAACTTGAAACTTCTATGTTGAGATTTATCGTCAAACGAATTGGGCTTTCGATTTTGACTCTCACCATAGTTTCATTGATTGTATTTTTGATGACTTCGATTATGCCGGGTGACATCGCCAAACAGATTCTCGGGAGAGATGCATCGCCAGAAGCGTTTGAAATATGGAACAAAGAAAAAGGTTTTGATAAACCCCTCGTTGTGCAATACAGCCGATGGATGGGCGGAGTTTTGACGGGAGACCTCGGTACCTCTTTTCAGTATGAAATGCCGGTTGGCGAAATTCTGGGGCCGGCAGCCAGCAAATCTGCTCAATTGGCGATAGTCGCCCTAATTCTGATTGCCCCGATCAGCATCTTGGGTGGCATCGTAGCTGCGATGAATAGGGGTAAAAAAGTAGACCGCGCTCTGACAGTTGGTGGATTGTCGGCGGCTGTGATTCCTGAATTCGTGTGGGCGGTCGTTTTGATTCTGGTATTCGGTGTGGCGATTCGGGCGTTTCCTGTTTCGGCGTTTCCGGACGAAGAAAACCCAAACATTGTTAGCAGCGTCTATCACTTAATTTTGCCGTCAATTGCATTGCTCTTTGTGCTGTTTGGCTACATTTCGCGCATCACCCGAGCCGGAGTCATCGAGGCTCTCGATTCTGACTACATGCGCACGGCAGTGCTAAAGGGTCTCTCACGAAAAACAGCTGTGTTTCGTCACGTATTGCGTAATGCGTTGTTGCCAACCATTGCGGTTATCGCCACTCAGGTGCCCTACCTTGCGGGTGGCTTGATCGCCATTGAACGAGTGTTCAATTACCCAGGTTTCGGCAATATTCTGCTTGACGCTGTAATCGCAAGAGACTTTCCGTTGTTGCAGACGGCAGTTTTCTTAACTGGTGTTGTAATTATCGTCTTCCAATTGATCGCCGACATTTTGTTTGCGGTACTCAACCCACGCATTCGACAGAAGGTGACAGAGTGACGGACGAAACAGCAAAGCAAGCGCAGCAGACGGTTCTTAGCGAGCGCCTTGCGGTTCTTAGAAAGAACAAAGCGTTTATTGTTGGCGCAGCGATTTTATGTTTCTGGGCGCTTAGTGCGATATTCGGCAAATTGATCGCTCGATATGACCAAGACTTCATGGACTATGAATACATTAACTCTGCACCTTCGGGTAAATACTGGTTTGGCACAGACAGTAATGGGCGGGATGTTTACTCGCGAGTAATCATCGGTTCGCGAATTATTCTCGTGATTTCATTTCTTGCGACACTATTGGGTGCGTTTCTCGGTGCATCGCTCGGATTGGCCGCGGGATACCTCAAGGGCAAGTTTGACATGGTGTTGATGCGCATTCTCGAGGCAATTTCAGCGATTCCAGTTATCATCATCGCGCTGTTGGCAGTTGCGGCTATTGGCAGATCATCCTCAATCATCACAATTTTGATCATCGGCTTCATCTTTACGCCGAACGTGGCGCGCACTGTGCGTGCCGCGGTGTTGGGTGAATCAGAGCTTGAATATGTCGCGGCGGCAAAGCTGCGAACTGAAAAAACTGCGCACATTTTGTTTCGAGAAGTTCTACCTAATGTGTTGCCAACTTTGATTGTTGAATTTACAGTGCGACTTGGATACGCGATTTTCGCTGTCGCAACGCTTTCGTTCTTGGGTGCTGGTCTTGAAGCAGGCTCACCGGACTGGGGCACCCAGGTGGCCGACACTTGGTCTTTGATTTTTACAAACGTCTGGTGGCCGACGTTGTTTCCGTCGCTGGCGATTGCGTCAGTTGCTGTAAGCATCAACTTGATATCAGATGCTTTATTAGAGGTCTTTGAGTTATGAACACCACGCCAACGCTTGAACTGCGCAACCTTGAAGTTGCCTACACCGTGCGAGGTATAGATCGTCAGGTTCTGCGCGATGTGTCGTTTGCAATTGCGCCGGGCGAGGCATATGGCTTGGTTGGCGAGTCTGGGTGCGGCAAGTCAACGGCGGCGTTCGCCGCGATGCGCTATCTGCCGCGAAACGGCAAAATCACCAAAGGCTCGATTCTGTTTGAAGGCCAAGACATCGTAGACATCAACGAGGATGCGGTGGCGAAGTTGCGTCGCTCAGCGATTTCGATGGTTTATCAAAACCCGGCGACCGCATTGAACCCGACGATTCGAATTGGAAAGCAAATTGCCGAGGTATTCGAACTCAACGGTGTTTCAAGTTCTGATGCGATGATGATGGCAGAACAGGCCTTGACCCGAGTGCAGATAGCCGACCCTGCAAGAGTTTTGCGACGCTACGCACACCAATTGTCGGGCGGTATGGCTCAGCGCGTGGTCATCGCAATGGCGCTGGCATCTAATCCGCGACTTTTGGTGATGGATGAACCAACGACCGGTCTTGATGCGACCGTTGAGGCTGAAGTTCTTGACTTGGTTCGCGAGTTGCGTCGTGACACCGGCACCGCGGTTTTGTTTATTAGTCACAACCTCGGAGTTATTCGCAACATGTGCGATCGGGTGGGGGTTCTTTATGCAGGTGCGCTCGTTGAGCAGGGCGCTACATCCGATTTGTTTTCGAACCCGAGCCACCCATATACGGTTGGGCTGTTGCGATGTATTCCACGTGGTGGTTTGCACAAGAGTACTGATCGACTTGACACAATTCCGGGAACGCCGCCTGCACTCGGCCTTAAATTTGACGGGTGCGTGTTCGCGGCCCGCTGTGCGTTGGCTGACGATAAGTGTCGAACACAACTGCCGCAGATGGTGACAATAAACGGTGCGCACGTTGCGCGATGCTTTCATAGTGATAAAGCCAGTTCGTTGCCGCGGTCGGTTGAACAGATCGAATATGCGCCACAAGTGACAGGACACTCGACAAAGGTTGGCGATGCGCTGCTGAACATCAGTCATCTGTCGAAGGTTTTCACTCAAGACGGTCACAAAGTTCGTGTGATCAACGATGTGTCGTTAACTCTTGGTGTTGGCGAGACGCTCGGCTTGGTGGGCGAGTCGGGCTCCGGAAAAACGACTATCGCTAAACTCTTGCTCGGTTTGACGCCACCTGAAGAAGGAGGTGTTGTGACGCTCGACGGCAAAGGTCTAGCAAAGACTCTGAATCGTCGCGATGTTGCCGATGTTGGTGCGATGCAAATTGTGTTTCAAAACCCAGATCAGGCGTTGAACCGTCGTCACAGCGTGACGCGAATCGTTGGACGCGCTGTAGAGCGATTGCGTAAATTTAGTTTGGCTGATGCGATTGCGCGGGCTCACGAATTGCTGTCAGGTATGCGAGTCGAAGCGTCGCTACACAGTGTGCGACCCGTGCAGTTGTCGGGTGGTTTGAAACAACGCGTGGCGATTTCGCGGGCGTTTGCGGGTGCGCCGCAGTTAGTCGTGTGTGATGAGCCAACTTCGGCACTTGATGTTTCGGTTCAAGCGGCGATTTTGAACCTGCTTGTCGACTTGCAGAAACAAGACAAAACAAGTTTCATTTTTATTTCTCATGACCTTGGCGTTGTGCGTTATATCTCTGATCGAATCGCCGTGCTTTATCTGGGTCGTGTTGTTGAGTTCGGTACATCTCAACGCGTGTTTAGTGGGCCGTTTCACCCGTATACCGAAGCGTTGTTGTCATCGGTGCCAAACATTGACGGTTCGACGCGCAAGCGTATTCCGCTGACTGGTTCTGTGCCAAGCCCGAGTAACCCACCAAGTGGCTGTGTGTTGAACCCGAGATGTCCGCGCAAAGCAGGCTCAGGCTATGAGACGCTGTGCGAAACTGAAGAGCCGAACTTGAATGAAGTTGAGCCAGGTCACTTCATGAGGTGCCATATTCCGATGGCGAAACTAAAGCAACTGCAGAGTTAGTTCTTTAACTAAGAGTTACGCGCGCATGCGCGAGCCTGAGGGGTCGAGCACTGGTTCAAGTTGCAGCGACGCCGGCCGCATTTTGCCAATGATCTCAATTTCGAAACCAGTTGTGCCAGCCATGGCGAGATCGGCCGGAATGTAACCCATCGCGAGTGATACGCCGCTGTAGTGGGCGTAGCCACCGCTAGTGATCCAACCGACTACTTTGCCGTTGTGGAACACGGGTTCATCACCGATGACATCTGCTGGTCGATCTTTGTCGACATCGACTGTGAACATCACGAGTTTGCGGGCAGGGCCGGTTTTCATTTCGGCTTCGACTGCTGTGCGACCAATGAACTCGTGGTCGAACTTCATTGCGCGATCCATGCCCGCTTCGAGAGGCGTATAGATCGGTCGATACTCTCTGAACCATGTGCCGAAATTCTTTTCTAGACGCATCGTGATCAGAGCCCTGAAGCCGAAGAGACGCATGTCAAACTCTTTGCCAGCGTCCCAAATTAGGTCGAACAGATATCGCTGATATTCGGGGGTGATCCAGATTTCGTAGCCCAAGTCACCCGTATACGTCATGCGCGACAACCAAACAGGTGCGTTACCGATGTTGACACGGCGAAAGCTCATGAACGAAAAATCTTTTGTCGCCAGCGAAGTACTCGTGAGTTTTTGCAGCACGTCACGTGAACGCGGACCAGCAACCGTGAGACCGAGCATTGAAAGTGCCAGAGTTTCGAAGCGAATCTGTGAGTTCTTTGGCAAATGTGCCAAGAACCAACGGGGATGATGAACTTCGGCGGCTTGAGATCCAAATAAAAAGAATTCCTCGTCACCGATGCGCGAAATCGAAAATTCGCCGACGATTTTGCCTTCTGGGTTGAGCATCGCTGTCAATACAGTGCGACCGATTTTCGGCAAGGTATTGGTGAACAAACTCTGCAGCCATGATGCCGAACCTGCGCCGCTGACTTTATATTTCGCGAAGTTGGATGCTTCAGAGAAGCCGACGCGCTCGCGAACTGCGCGTGATTCTTCGCCGACGTTCTTGAATGCATTTGATCGATAGAAAGTGACATCTTCGAGCGGTTCTTTGCCTGGGTCTTGAAACCACAATGGGTGTTCGAGACCAAAGCCCGCACCCATCACGGCGTTATGGTCGAGTAATCGATCGTAAATCGGCGTCGTGTGTAGTGGTCGCGCTGCGGTGAGTTCTTCGTTAGGGAAGGTAATGCGAAAGCGACGCGAATAATTCTCGCGAACTTTTGCATTGGTGAATTCGAGAGTCGCGTAATCGCCGTAACGAGCGACGTCCATTCCCCAAATGTCGGCGCCAGGATCGCCGTGCACCATCCAATTGGCCAGCGACAAGCCCACGCCACCACCTTGCGACAGACCCGCCATAACAGCACATGCCGACCACATGCCGGGCATGCCTTTGATTGGGCCGACCAACGGGTTGCCGTCAGGCGAGAACGTGAATGGCCCGTTGACAAATTTTTTGATGCCCGCGCGACCCACAGCAGGGAAGTGAGCGAAACCTCGCTCGAGCTCTGGTGCGATGCGTTCAAGATCGTGTGGCAATAACTGAAATACAAAATCCCAAGGTGTTTCTTTTGTTGACCACGGACGATTGTTCTGCTCATAGGTGCCGAGCAAAATGCTTTGACCCTCTTGGCGGGCATAGATTTCGCCGGCAAAGTCGATCATGTGCGGTAATTCTCTGCCGTTGACGCGATTGAACTCGATGACTTCTTCCATTGGTTCGGTCATCAAATAGTGGTGTTCCATTGCCAACACTGGTAGTTCAAGACCGCACATGCGACCAACTTCGCGAGCCCATAAACCGCCTGCGTTAACAACATGTTCGGCGTGAATTGTGTGATCTTTGTCGGTAATTACATCCCATGTGCCGTCTGGCCGATGATTGAGACCAGTGACCCAAGTATTTGTGTAGACCTCGGCGCCACGGTTTTTTGCACAAATTGCATAGGCATGTGTCACGCCGTATGGGTCGACGCTGCCTTCGTCTTCGTCAAATAGCGCACCGACGAAGTATTTTTCTTCGAGCAATGGGTTCAAAACTTTTGCTTCTTTGACAGAAATGATCTCCATCTTCATTCCCAAATACCGACCGCGAGCCTGGGCCATCTTCAGCCAGTCAAGGCGCTCAGGAGTGTCAGCCAACTGAATGCCACCTGGCAAATGAATGCCGCAATTTTGTCCAGACTCTTTTTCGATTTCTTTATAAAGATTTACGGTGTACTGCTGCAACCGAGCCACGTTCGGGTCACCGTTCAGCGTGTGCATGCCACCAGCGGCGTGCCAAGTTGAACCAGCAGTTAATTCTTTGCGTTCGACGAGCACGACATCTGTCCAGCCTGCTTTTGTGAGGTGATAAAGCACCGAAGCGCCAACAACGCCACCGCCGATTACTACAACTCTTGCTGATGATTTCATTTCAAATACCTTTCGTAATTCTTAATAATCGGTAGCAACGCCACCTTCGGCTAGACGTCTCGCCCTAAATTCTTGAAGCTCTTCAAGCGCTGCTGCATCAATAGTTGGAGTCTCATATGAGTCGAGCCATTTATGTGCGAGTTCAGTTGTCTTTGTGACGGCAGTCGGGCTGCCGCCTTCTTGCCAACTTTCATAATTTCGCCAATCAGAGATCATTGGTTTGTGGAAAGCATCCCGAAAACGGTCTTGTGTGTGTTGTACTCCGAAATAGTGACCACCAGGGCCGACTTCACCGATTGCTTCGTGAGCCAGGGTTGCTTTGTCGACAACTATCGGATCTAGATATGCAGAGACCATGCCAAGCAGATCAGCATCAAGTACAAACTTCTCGAGTGAAGAGTGCAATCCACCTTCCATCCATCCAGCACCGTGCATCAAAAAGTTCACACCACCTTGGATCGCTCCCCATAATGAGAACACACTCTCATAAGCAGCCTGGGCATCAAGAGCGTTTGCTGCGCAAACATTGCTCGAGCGATAGGGCACTTTGTAACGACGGGCGAGTTGACCGCTAGCCATAGCGGTGCGCATGTATTCGGGTGTACCAAATGCCGGTGCGCCCGATTGCATGTCGACGTTGCTGGTGAAACCGCCGTAAGCAACCGGTGCGCCGGGTCGGACAAGTTGGGTGAATGCCATGCCGGCCAGCGCTTCAGCATTTTGTTGCGAGAGTGCGCCAGCCAAAGTGATCGGTGCCATTGCCCCAGCCAAAGTAAACGGCGTCATCACTATTAACTGATTGCGCGAAGAGAACTCCATGATGCCTTGCAACATTGGCGTGTCAAGTCGTAGTGGAGATGATGAATTGATCACACTGAATACCGACGGTTCAGTTTCTAGCGTTTCGTGTGATACTTGGCGCGCAATTCTGGTCATCTCCAGAACGTCTCGGTTGCGTTGGCGACCGAGACTGTAGCAGTGCAAAATTTTGTCGGTCATTGTCAGCGCATCAAATGATGTTTCTATGTGGCGAATTGAAGCATGCAGATCGATCGGTTCAACCGGGTAGCCACCGAGAAAATGAAT
>CAMDEC010000058.1 GCA_945893395.1 Bifidobacterium breve | reverse complement strand
ACTGTTTCGAGCGCTTTTGCCATGAGAAGCTAAATGTAGTCTGAGGTTTGAGATAATCGGATAAAAATCAGCAACATTGCTGAAGTACTATCGTTTCACGCTGAAACCATCGCGTGATGACTGCGCTTAATCTCGCCGAATAATTTACTGTTTGAGATGAAACGACTTGAGCCGCGTATATGGGTCAAAACCGAGGTGCGATAAAGCGATACCACGGCCTGTGTCTTTGACGCCTGTCCAAACGAGCAGTGGGTCGACATAGTCGCATCGATTCATATATATAGTGCCGGTTTCGATCTGCTCGCCGATTCTCACAGCCGCAGTTTCGTCACGCGTCCACACCGACGCGGTTAATCCATAAAGCGAATCGTTCATCAGCGAAATCGCCTCACTGTCTGAATCAACGCGCATGATGCCAACAACCGGACCAAAAGATTCGTCGCGCATCACACTCATCGAGTGATTGACATCAACAAGCACCGTTGGCCCAAGGTATGGCGTACTCTTTCGCGAAGCAGCGAAATAATCTTCGCTGACTAAAGTTCGCGCACCTTGGGCTATCGCGTCGGCAATTTGTTTGCGTACAAAACTCGCCGCAGCAGAATTAACCATTGGCCCAATCGTCGTGTCTGGCTCGAGTGGATTACCTAAAACATAAGACTGCGTCGCGGTAACAAAACCATCAACAAACTCGTCGTAGACATCGTTGTGCACATAAATTCGTTCAATTGCACAACACGATTGACCGCTGTTGAAGAATACTCCGTCAACATTTTCTGCAATTGAATACGCCAGATCGGCATCGCCACGAACATAGGACGGGTCTTTGCCACCAAGTTCTGTGCCGACGCCAATAAATCGGCCAGCCGCAGTGCGCTCAATTTGACGACCACCATCTACTGAACCGGTGAATACGACAAAATTGATTCGCGAGTCGCTAACTATTTTTGCAACTGCACTATGTGTCGCATGAACAAATTGAAAAACATCAGTTGGTAGCCCTGCTGCTGCGAATGCGACAAAAAGACGTTCGGCACAGAGCAAAGTTTGCGAAGCGTGTTTTAGAATCACGGTGTTGCCTGCAAGTAGTGCCGGCACGATCGAGTTGATAGCTGTTAGATACGGGTAGTTCCATGGGGCGATAACCAGCACAGTGCCAACGGGTTCACGCCTGATAAATTTTCGAAACCCAGCAGTTTGAGGCACAGCAATTTCGCTAAGACTCGTAGCGGCGATTGATGCTAAATGCCGTGATCGTTCTTGAAATCCGCGCAAAATTTCGTTGGGTGTATAGCGAACTGGTCGACCCATTTGCCAAGTTAGTTCGCTGGCAACTTCGGTGACGTTGGCTTCAAAATATTGCACCATTCGCTCAATGATTTCTGCACGTTGAGCGACTGGCGTTGCTGACCAGCTGCGGCGCGCTGCCTGACTGCGGGCCAAAATTTGTTCAATTTGAGAATCTGTTGCAACTTCGCGTTGAGCAACGATCGAGTCGTTAATTGGTGAGATTATCTGCTGAACAGTTTTATCAATAGACATGCGATAACACTATGATCTAATAGTTATGACAACAAATATTGGCACTCGGTTAGCCGGCAAAGTTACGATTATTTCAGGTTCAGCAAGCGGATTAGGTCGTGTAGCGGCGATTAAGTTCGCAGGAGAGGGTGCAAGCATCGTGATCTCTGATCTCACCGATGGCGCAAGCACTGTCGAAGAAATTAAGTCGTTCGGGGGTAAGGCCGCATATATCAAAGCCGATGTGGCAAGCGAAGATTCGTGGAGTGACGTCATTAGTTTTGCAACTAAGACTTTTGGCAGCGTGGATGTGTTGTACAACAACGCTGGTGTGATGCTCGGTGATGATGACGACCCAGTGGCGACCTCAGTTGCAACTTACGAGCGAACGATGGATATTAATGTCAAAGGAGTTTTGCTTGGTTGTAAATTTGCAATCCCTGTGATGCTCAAACAAGGCAAAGGCACGATTGTCAATGTTGCATCGTTCGTCGCCCACATGGGTGCAGCAACACCACAAATTGCTTACACCGCGTCGAAGGGTGCAGTGTTGGCGATGACTCGTGAGATTGCAGTAATTTATGCGCGTAAAGGTATTCGTGCCAACGCTCTTTGCCCTGGCCCTGTGATGACTCCGTTGTTGGCAGCGTTTTTGGATAATGAGGCAAAGCGTCAACGGCGACTCGTGCACATACCGATGGGACGATTTGGTGAGCCAGATGAAATTGCGAATGGGGCATTATTTTTGTCCTCTGATGAATCTTCGTGGATGACTGGCCAATCGCTGATAATTGACGGTGGAATCACCGCTGCATACGTCACGCCTGAGTGACGCGTATATATACATATATATATAAGGTTTTTGACGATTTACTTCGGTGACAACATTCAGGCTAGTTTCTTGCCTATGAGCTATGACGCTCGTCACAATCATTACTTCGAGGGGGGATAATGTCACAACAAAAATCGGTTGTCGAAAGCGACCGCGAGGATCTACACAGTCTTGGGTACGCCCAAGAGCTGCATCGAGGTCTTGGTTGGTTTAGCAATTTCGCAATAAGTTTCTCGATCATTTCTATCCTCGCGGGTGGAATGACTTCGTTTTGGCTCGGCATGGTCACTGGTGGTCCAATCATCATCACAATCGGTTGGATCGTCGTTGGATTTTTCGCTTTGCTTGTCGGTATGTCAATGGGCGAAATTTGTTCGGCCTATCCAACTGCTGGTGGTCTTTACTACTGGTCTGCGAAACTCGCTCGTCGCAATAATGCGAAGTGGGCATGGTTTACAGGTTGGTTCAACTTGATGGGACAGATTGGCGTTATCGCCAGTGTTGACTATGCGCTTGCAATCTTCATCGGCTATTTCATCCGCATGTTTAATGACAGTTTCAACCTCACGACGACAAACATCTACGTAATCTTCTTGGTTGTACTTGTTGCGCACGGTCTGATCAACACATTTGGTGTTAAAGTCATCAAAATTCTTGGTGATATCAGCGTTTGGTGGCATGTCATCGGAGTAGTAATTATTGTCGGTGTACTGTTCATTGTTCCTGATGATCGAAGTGGTCTCGGAACAGTGTTTAATCAAGCGCCAGAAGGTCTCACTGGTTGGACAGGCGGAACTTTCGTCATGATCTACTTGTTTGGTCTCGGACTTCTACTCGCGCAGTACACGATCACTGGCTTTGACGCATCAGCACACGTCAGTGAAGAAACAGTCGGCGCCAGAACAGAAGCACCAAAGGCAATCGTTAGAGCAATTTATGTTTCGGCAATTGCTGGTTTCTTTTTGAACCTGGCAATGACTCAGGCGATTCCAAAAGATCCAGATAAGTATGCGTTAATTGCGTTCGGTAGCGAGGGCGACTTCTTTCTCGTCAACGCTGCGAACCGACTCATCAGCATGGCAGTGGGCGATTTGACAGCCAAGTTATTGGTATTGATTTGTATCGTCGCACAATTCTTCTGCGGTATGGCTTCAGTAACGGCAAACAGTCGAATGATTTATGCTTTCAGCCGCGATAATGCACTTCCTGGTTCAAAGACTTGGCACAAAATCAATCGCAAGACACGAACACCGACAAATGCTGTTTGGCTTGGTGTAGTTCTTTCGGCGATTGTTGGAATGTTGTCGCTCTACCAAAAGGGCGGATACTCAACAGCGTTCTTCGCTCTTACCGGTATTTGTGTTGTCGGTTTATATATCGCCTACGCAATTCCAATTTATTTGCGACTAACGAATCCAGATTTTGTTGAAGGACCATGGCACTTGAAGGGTCGTTCAAAATTAGTCGGGTGGACTTCGTTGGTGTGGGTGGCATTCATTACCGTGCTGTTCTTCGCACCGCTGTTCTGGCCGTTTTGGCCGGTTTTTGGTAGCACAGAATTCGGTGAAGGAGAGGGCGCGTATACGGTCTTCCACCAAAACAACATGAATTTCACTGGCCCATTGATTGCGATCTTTGGAGTCAGCGTGTGGTTGTACTGGAGTCTTTCAGCCAAGAAATGGTTCACAGGACCAAAAGTTCAAGGTACCAAAGAAGAACTCATGGCGATCGAGCGCGAACTCGAACTTAAGTAGTTAAAAACGTGGCGGGTAGAACACTTACACGCCAAGAGTTAACTTTGCTTATTGAAAAGGGCGAAATTGACACGGTAATAGTTGGGTTTCCAGATCTTCAAGGAAGGCTGGTCGGTAAAAGAGTTACCGGCTGGTTTTTCCTTGAAGATGTGGCCGACCATGGCACAGAAAACTGCAACTATCTAATTGCAACAGATATGGATGATAACCCTGTGCCGGGTTATCGATTCGCAAGTTATGACCAGGGCTACGGCGACATGGTTGCGATGCCCGACTGGAAGACAGTTCGGGTATTGCCGTGGATTCCAAAAACTGCATTAGTGCTTTGTGATCTGAGTGAGCCCAGCACGAAAGAATCAATAAGTGTTTCACCGCGACAAGTCCTGCGCGATCAAGTTGATGCGGCACATGCTCTGGGGTTTGAGCCTCGCCTCGGAAGCGAAATTGAATTTTATTTATTTCATGACTCATATCGTGAGGCACACTTTAAAAATTATCTCGGGCTAAGTCCGCATTCGCCGTGGATGGAGGACTACCAAATAGTTCAAACCACAATGGACGAATACGTGATCGGTGATATTCGCAGAAACCTTGATGCAGCCGGAATACCAATTGAATGTTCAAAAGGCGAAGCCGGTCGTGGACAACACGAAGTAAATTTGCGATACACCGAAGCCGTTGAGATGGCAGATCGCAATCTGATTTATAAAAGCGCGGCAAAAGAAATTGCGGCAAAGCATGGTCGCGCTGTTTCGTTTATGGCTAAATACAATATGAATGAGACTGGTTCATCGTGTCATGTGCACTCAAGTCTGTGGAACTTGGCAGACAACTCTGCGGCGTTTGCACCTTCGCCAAAAGATAGCCATCACATGCCGAAAGTGTTTGAACAATATCTTGCTGGGTTGCTGGCAACAGCGCGCGACTTTAGTTTGTTGTGGGCGCCAACTGTAAACAGTTATCGCCGGTTTCAACCTGGGTCTTGGGCACCGACGGCGATTGCATGGGGCGGCGACAATCGCACACTCGGCTACCGAGTTGTTGGTCACGGTGCTGGTGCGCGCGTTGAATGTCGAATTCCTGGGTCGGATGCAAATAGCTATTTTGCATTTGCTGGCACGATCGCCGGTGGCCTCTATGGAATTCGCCACGAATTAAAACTTGAGCCGGCGTTTGTTGGTAACGGATATGAAGCCACAAATGTTACGCGCATACCAAATTCGCTGGGTGAGGCGATTGGATATTGGGAGAATAGTGCGATTGCCAAAGAGTGTTTCGGTGAGCAAGTGCACCATCACATCGGCAACATGGCTCGCGCCGAATGGGCAGCTTTTGGTAACACAGTGACCGACTGGGAGCTCACGAGGTATTTCGAGCGCTCGTAAATATGGTTGAACAGCCTTCAGTAGCACGTGCAGTAATTATTGGTGGCGGTATTGTCGGATGCTCGACGGCTTATCACCTCGCCCGTCTGGGCTGGACAGATACGGTATTGCTTGAAAAGCACAAACTTACTTCTGGTTCTACTTTTCATGCGGCCGGATTAGTTGGACAACTGCGCACGAGTGCGAACATCACACAGTTGTTGGGATACTCGGTTGAGTTGTATCGCACGCTTGAAGCACAGACTGGTCTTGCCACTGGCTGGAAGATGAACGGCGGTTTGCGTTTGGCATGCAACAACGAGCGGTGGAGCGAAGTAAAGCGCCAAGCAACAACGGCAAAATCTTTTGGATTAGAAGTGCATTTACTGTCACCTCGTGAGGCTCAAGAACTTTGGCCACTGATGCAAGTTGAAGATTTAGTCGGTGCTGCATTTTTGCCGACCGACGGTCAGGCGAACCCGTCTGACATTACTCAGGCGCTTGCACGCGGCGCACGCCAAGCAGGTGCAACAATTTGCGAAGACACAGAGGTTCTGCAGATAGATATTCAAGACGGCGCAATTAAAGGCGTAATTACCAACAACGGTCGGATCGATTGCGAGATGGTGGTTTGCTGTGCAGGTCAATGGACAAGAACACTTGCCGCGACAGTCGGTGTCAATGTGCCGCTCGTATCGGTACAACATCAATATATTTTGACTGATCAGATGAGCGGTGTGACACCGACACTGCCGACTTTGCGTGACCCTGATCGGTTGACTTATTACAAAGAAGAAGTCGGCGCGTTAGTGATGGGCGGGTACGAGCCGAATCCGATTCCGTGGGCTGTGAATGGTGTGCCTAAAGATTTTAATTTCAAATTACTTGATTCTGATTATGAACACTTTGCTCCGACAATGGAGTTGGCTATCGGTCGGGTGCCGGCGCTGCGAGATGTTGGCGTCAACCAACTAACAAATGGCCCCGAGAGTTTTACGCCAGATGGAAACTTTATTCTGGGTGAAGCACCAGAACTGAAGAATTTTTTCGTTGGTGCCGGGTTTAACGCGTTTGGCATCGCTGCTGGGGGTGGTGCTGGCATGGCGCTTGCCGAGTGGGTGCATCGCGGTGTCGCGCCATATGACTTGTGGGTTGTAGATATTCGGCGATTTGGATATCCGCATCGCGATGTGCATTGGGTTCGGTCGCGCACGCTAGAGGCATATTCGAAGCACTACACAATGGCTTGGCCGCACGAAGAGCATCAAAGCGTTCGGAATTGTCGACAGTCGCCGCTTTACGAGAGGCTTGCGGCACAAGGTGCATGTTTCGGCGAAAAACTTGGTTGGGAGCGCCCGAATTGGTTTGCCGATAAAAGTCTCGGCGAAACCGCAAGTGATGTTTATACATATGGTCGACAAAATTGGTTTAATGCGGTTGGTCGCGAACATTTGGCTGCTCGAAATGCTGCCGTGCTATTTGATCAAACATCTTTTGCAAAGTTTTATGTGTCTGGGCGTAATTCACTTGCTGCGTTGCAGTGGATTGCCGCCAACAACATAGACAAACCTATTGGTTCAGTTATATACACACAGTTACTCGATGCCAGGGGAGGTATTCAATGTGACTTGACAATAACTAGGGTCAATGCAGATTCGTTTTATATTGTTACTGGCACAGGCTTCGCAACGCATGACTTTGACTGGATAAAGAGAAATATCGCTGCTGGTTCTGGTGTGGGCGCTGATGTTCGGCTTACAGATATAACTGACACTAGATCTGTGCTTTCACTAATGGGCCCAGCATCGCGAGAGATTCTCTCGCGTGTGACGAGCACAGATGTTTCTAACGAGGCATTTGATTTTGCAACAATGCAAAATATTCAAATCTCAGGTTGTGATGTGATGGCGATACGGATCACATATGTCGGAGAACTCGGCTTCGAGTTGCACATGGCAGTTGCTGACGCGCCAAGCGTTTATGATGAGCTTTTCAAACAGGGTGCAGTTCTCGGTCTCAAGAATGCTGGCTACCGGGCGATCGAAAGTTTGCGTCTTGAAAAGGGATACCGCAGTTGGGGTGCAGAGATTGGCCCTGATCACACACCGCTTGAGGCTGGATTAGGTTGGGCTACGAAACTTAGTTCTGATATCGATTTTCTGGGTCGGGCTGCTCTCAAAGAACAAAGCAAAACCGGTGTAAAGAAAATTCTTGCGGGCTTTCGCGTTGATGACCCAAGTGTTGTTCTGCTCGGGCGAGAAACCATTTATCGCAACGGTGAGCGTGTGGGGTGGCTAACTAGTGGCGGGTATGGCTACACAGTTGAGGCGTCACTGGGTTATGGCTATGTGCGCAACCCGCAAGGCGTGACTCGAGATTATGTTCTGCAAGGCAGTTACGAACTCGAAGTCGCCAATGAGCGAGTGCCTGCAACAGTTTCACTCAGCGCATTTTACGACCCGACGATGAGTCGAGTTCGCAGTT
>CAMDEC010000057.1 GCA_945893395.1 Bifidobacterium breve | reverse complement strand
CGAACTCACCGCTCCTCATCAAAAACGCTTGGGGTGCGACCAAAAAACATTGCCGTCTGGTTGAGAGGCACAAGACCATATTTTGTGTGCGAGTTTTCCAACGCCCGCTCTAACTGATTTTGTAACTGCGCCACAGCATGCTTGAGTTGTGCGACTTGAATTTCAAGGGCCATTACTTGGCGAATTCCTTCGAGATTCATGCCCAACTCGGCAAGTTCGGCAATGCGCAATAACTGTGCAATGTCAGCGTTGCTATAACGGCGCTGCTTGCCACCTGCAGTGCGCGCAGGTTGCACTAGCCCCCGACGCTCATAAATGCGCAATGTCTGTGGGTGCATGCCTGCAAGTTCTGCGGCGACTGAGATCACATACACGGCTTGAGTTTCGTACTGCATATTTTCTCCTTAACTATTTAATTCTTTGGACTCTTACTTGACTTTTTCAACGACGAAAATAAATGGTCGCGCGGTGACTCGTCTGAAATATCTGCGAGTTGCTCGACTAGTTTTTGTTGCTTGCCAGTCAGATCTTTTGGTACAACAACTTCGACAGTCACGATCAGATCGCCGGCACTGCCGCCAGCGTCAATGCCTTTGGCTTTAACACGGTGTCTCGAGCCTGCTTGAGTGCCAGGTTTTAAGCGCAAAATAACCGTTGCGCCGTCAAGTGTGGGTACTTCAATATTCGAGCCAAGTGCTGCCTCGGTAAACGTGATCGGAAGTCGCATCGTCAGGTTTTTGCCTTCACGACCAAACAAATGATGTGCAGCAACATTGCAAGTGATCAACAAATCGCCGGCTGGCCCACCACTGCGACCTAGTTCGCCCCGACCTTTGATGCGAATTCGCTGACCATTGTCAACGCCCGCGGGAATCCGCACATTTACCTCGCGCGGGGCAGTTTCATCGTCAGTCGATAAACGCAACGAAGTCGTCATGCCACCAACAGCGTCGATGAAACTGAGGTCAATTGTCGCTTCAAGATCGACACCACGTCGTGGATCAACGCCGTTGCGTGAACGCCCCCCGCGGCCACCAAACATTTGACTGATTAAGTCGCTGATGTCACCGGTGCCACCCATATCGAATGGTTGACCGCCGCTGAAACCGCCCGGGCCGCCCGCACCGTGCATGCCAAATGCCGACGGGCCAGCTCGACGCACTTCGTCATATTCCTTGCGGCGCTTTTCGTCGCCGAGCACATCGTAGGCGGCCGAAATTTCTTTGAACTTATTTTCAGCGGCCGAATTATCTGGATTCGTGTCCGGATGATATTTGCGCGCAAGTTTGCGATAAGTCTTGGTTATTTCTTTGTCGGTCGCAGTCTTAGAAACGCCGAGCACGGCGTAATAATCTTTTTCGAACCATTCGCGCTGTGCGGTCATCGCGTGACGCCTTTGTTATCCCTTGACCTTCACCATGGCGGCGCGCAAAACACGACCTTTCCAGAGATAGCCAGTGCGCAGAACTTCGACGACACGTGTCTCGGTCATCTGCTCTTCACCTTCTACGTCGACAGATTCATGCACTACGGCGTCGGCGAAGCTCGGGTCAAAAACTGTGTCAACTAATTCGAGCACTTCAAGACCTTGCTTTTGCAGCGCTGTCAACAACGAACTGAAAATCGGCTCAACACCCGCAACGCCGTGACTAATTGCTGCTTCACAAGCATCAAGCGTTGCCAGCAAGCCTTCGACAATACGACCAGCATTGCGATCTGAGTCGTCGATCAACTGGGTCGCAGAACGTTTGCGATAATTTTCAAACTCTGCCTGGACTCGCAACGCAATGTCTTTGAATTCGTCCCGTTCTTTTGTCAGTTGTTCAACGAGTGCCTCAACACTCAACTCTTCGCTGGACATCTCTGCTCTTTCGTCAGTCATAACGAATTACGACTCAGGATCTTTTTCGTCAACAATTTCGGCGTCAACGATGTCTGAATCATTGGTACCAGTTTGTTGACCAGAGGCAGATGTGCCACCGGCATTCGCGTCACGCGATGCTGCCTCATAAAGTTTCTGGCTGAAAGCCTGGCTTGCAGTCATCAATTTTTCGGTCGCATTCTTGATCGTGTCGGTGTCGCTACCATTCAGAGCCGACCGCAAATCTGCGAGTGGCCCCTCAACGGCGGTTTTGTCTTCGGCCGTGAGTTTCTCGCCTTGTTCGCGCAACACTTTTTCGGTCTGATACACGAGCGAGTCGGCATTATTGCGGACTTCGGCTTCTTCACGACGCTTCTTGTCATCTTCGGCATGTGCCTCGGCATCTTTGACCATCTTGCTGATGTCATCTTTGGAAAGCGATGACTGACCAGTGATCGTCATTGACTGCTCTTTATTCGTGCCCCGATCTTTGGCCGACACATGCACGATGCCATTGGCATCAATATCGAATGTGACCTCGATTTGTGGCACACCGCGCGGAGCAGGTGGTAAATCAACAAGTTGAAACTTACCTAGCGTCTTGTTGTAACTCGCCATTTCACGCTCGCCTTGCAACACATGAATCTCTACCGAAGGCTGCATGTCTTCGGCTGTTGAGAAAACTTCGGTGCGACGAGTCGGAATCGTCGTGTTGCGCTCGATCAACTTCGTCATCACGCCACCTTTTGTTTCGATGCCCAACGACAACGGTGTTACGTCAAGCAACAACACATCTTTGACGTCGCCGCGCAAAACACCCGCTTGAATTGCGGCACCTGCAGCCACAACTTCGTCGGGGTTCACCGAACGATTTGGCTCTTTGCCGCTCAATGTTTGAATCAATTCGAGCACGGCTGGCATACGGGTTGAACCGCCGACCAAAATTATGTGATTGATTTGACTCTTTGTGACGCCGGCATCACTGAGTGCTTGCTCGAACGGCTTACGACAACGCTCAAGCAAATCGTTTGTCATCTCTTGAAACTTTGAACGAGACAATGAAACGTCCAGGTGCAACGGTCCACTTGGCGTTGCGGTTATGAACGGCAAATTGATCTGAGTTTGCTGCACTTGCGACAACTCGATCTTGGCTTTTTCGGCTGATTCTTTAAGTCGTTGCAGAGCCATGCGGTCTGTACCGAGATCGACACCATGCGCCGACTTGAACTCTTTAACCAGCCAGTCAATGACCCGTTGGTCCCAGTCGTCACCACCCAAGTGAGTATCGCCATGTGTGCTCTTTACTTCGAAAACGCCGTCACCAATTTCGAGAACGCTGACGTCGAATGTGCCACCGCCAAGGTCGAACACCAAAATGGTCTCGTCTTCGCTGCCCTTGTCGAGCCCGTATGCGAGTGCGGCCGCGGTCGGCTCGTTAATAATCCGCAAAACTTCGAGACCGGCGATCTGCCCTGCTTCTTTTGTTGCGGTGCGTTGTGCGTCATCGAAATATGCGGGCACAGTGATGACTGCTTGCGTCACCGAAGTACCCAGATACGCCTCGGCGTCACGCTTGAGTTTCATCAATGTTCGCGCGCTGATTTCTTGCGGCGTATATTTTTTGCCGTCGATATCGGTTGATGTCCAGTTCGTACCCATGTGGCGCTTGATGCTGCGAAATGTGCGCTCAGTGTTGGTGATTGCTTGACGCTTGGCGACTTCGCCGACGAGTACGTCTCCGCCTTTTGAAAACGCAACCACCGATGGTGTGGTGCGTGAACCTTCTGAGTTTGGTACGACAACTGGCTCGCCTGCTTCAAGTACGCAAACAACCGAGTTGGTTGTGCCGAGGTCGATTCCGACTGCTTTAGACATTTGTTTTCTCCGTTTGATTTGACTCGTTTGAATGCCTGCCAAAGGGGGTCTTGACAGGCTCAAAGCACGATAAGGCGACTTTCGAGTCTTTACAACCTATTAGCTATGAAACTTAAGTGACTATGACTCAAGTTTGGTTTGAACCATACTCCATATGGGTAATGAGGGCACTGCACCCTCTATTTGGGTCGCCAAAGCACCAGCAATGACAGCCGCTCGAAGCGCAACCGTGACCGATGCACCAATCGCCAGACGAGCGGCCAGCATGCCGCAAAAAGCATCGCCAGCCCCCGTTGAGTCCATCGGCGTGACTTTAAATGGATCAACCTGCCTGGTGCCAGTCGCCTCAACGACCATCGCACCCTTTTCCCCTTGCGTGACGATCACCGTGTTGACACCCAGAGTCAACAAATACCTCGCGCCACCTAAAAGTTCAACTTCGTGTTCATTGGGGATGATCACATCAACTCGTGAAAGTAATTCGCGTGCAATAACTTGGGCGGGTGCGGGGTTCAAAATTCGCGTGGTGGATGATCCCGCAAGTTCAAATGCTCGCTGCACAACTGGCAAGGGCACTTCAAGTTGACACAATAAAACTTTCGCCGTAGAAATTAAAGCTTTATGTTTTTCGATATCAGAAACGGTTATTTCATGATTTGCGCCCGGCACAACAACGATTGAATTTTCGCCGTCGTCGCTGAGACCAATTAAGGCGCGACCAGTCGGTACTGACACTCTTTGCACTGCAGAAACATCGACGCCGTCGTTGACGAGCGCGGCGAGCAATATCTCGCCAGCATGATCGCGGCCGAGCGCACCAATGAACGCAGTTTTTGCACCAGCCCGAGCAGCGGCAATTGCTTGATTCACACCTTTTCCGCCGCACGCCTCAAAAAAGTTTGAGCCCATAACCGTTTCACCAGGTTTTGGTAACCGACTAGTGCGCGCAACAAGATCTAAATTCGCCGAACCGACAACGACGACATCAAAACCAGCCGAGTTGCGTGACTCCATACATCCATTGTTACAGCGTTTTTGCGCATACGATTTAATCTGTGAGACATCAATGACCGGGCTACTCGTGCTGCTGCGCCACGGTCAAAGCACCTGGAACGAATTGAACCTGTTCACGGGTTGGCACGATGCAGAACTGACGCCCAAAGGGGAGCGTGAAGCCACGCAGGCTGGTGAAACACTCAAGCAAGCAGGCATCAAATTCGATGTGGTCTTTACCTCGCTGTTGACGCGCGCCACCGAAACAAACCGACTTACCCTCGCCGCTCTCGGACAATCAGACATTGATGTGCGCCAAGATTGGCGTTTAAATGAGAGACATTATGGCGCGCTGCAAGGCCTGAATAAAAAAGCCACAACGCTCAAATATGGTGCAGAGCGGACAAACCTTTGGCGCCGTAGTTACGACATCGCGCCACCGCCGGTCGAACTTACAAGCCCAGAACACCCACGCAATGACCCGCGCTATCAGCACATTGCAGAAAGTGATCTCCCAAGCACCGAATGTCTTAAAGATGTAGTCGCTCGGGTAGTGCCGTTTTTTGATCAGCACATCGCCCCAGAACTAGCCAACAACAGAAATATTCTCATCACCGGCCATGGCAACTCCTTGCGGGCATTGGTGATGCATCTAGAAAAATTAAACCCAAAGCAGATTGCCGAGTTCAATATCCCAACTGGGGTACCTCGCAAATACGAATTTTCAAATCAAATGAAACTTGTCACGACTAGTTATCTAGGCGATCAAGTGGCAATCGCCACAGCAATTCAAGCTGTTGCCGATCAGAACAAGCCAACAAATCGGTAGAATTAAAATCATGTCTGATCTGAAAAACTCTCTAAAACATTTGCGCTACTCACCTTTGTTTTCGTCCTGCTCATCCAAGGATCTTGAACGCATCGCCAAGGCGGGGGACCGAGTCACGATGGCCAAAGGCGCAACGATGATCAAACAAGGGGCCCCTGGTAAAGAGGCTTTCATCATTTTGAGCGGCAAAGCCACCGTCAAGCGCAGTGGCAAAAAAGTTGCCACGCTCAGCACCGGTTCTGTAGTTGGCGAACTCTCGCTTCTTGACCACGGCCCGCGCACCGCCACGGTTATCTGCGATACCGAGTGTCAATTACTCGTAATTAGCAGGGGCAACTTTTTGCGCCTAACCGACAAAGTACCTGCACTTACACACAAGTTGTTGGGTTCGCTTTCATTGCGCATTCGCGATCTGGATCGCGCGTATTTGGGCTAAAAAAACTAGTCTGGGTACCAGTCAAAAATCAGAGGTACTCAAAAAATATGACAACTGAAACTGTGGTAAAAAAACGTTTCAAGCCATATCAACTGTCGATCGCCTTTGGTGTTGGCATCGGAACATTCACATTGATTTCCGGAATCGTGCCGCAACTAACAGGTTGGAAAAGCACTTCGCTGATTCACCGCGAAGTTTTTGGCGGCATACCGACGGCATTAGTCGTTGCGTTCTACACGGTGATCCCGATGATGTTGATCTGGGGATCGTTGCGTTTCGCCGATCGGGTGCGCAACTGGGAACGCGGCGCACCAGATAAACGAAAAACGACTACAAAAAATGTTAAGCGTCGCCTCGCCGACTATCGCTCAGGCGTTTATATGCGCACACTTCTGCGCGACAGCGCCGCCGGCTTGATGCACTCGATGATTTATTTCGGTTTCTTGGTGTTGCTCGGGGTAACAACAGTTTTAGAAATCGATCACCAGATGCCTGAAGCGCTGAAGTTTCTGCATGGCGATGTTTATCGTGGCTATGCACTCGTCGGTGATGTTGCTGGTGTCGTGTTTACGGCTGGTGTCGTGTGGGCAATTTTGCGTCGCTATGTGCAACGCCCATATCGCATTCGCATCAAAACAAAACCCGAACACGCACTAATTCTCGGCGTGCTGTTGGCGATCGGCGTAACTGGTTTCGGAGCAGAAATGTTTCGCATCGCCCAAGGCCAGGCCGCAGGTGTAAATCTTGACCACGAAAAGTGGAGCATTGTCGGCTACCCACTCGCACAACTCGTCAACGGTGCAAGTGCATCAACATTGACAACTTGGCATCAAGGATGGTGGGTCGCCCACGTTTTGACTTTCATCGTGTTCTTGGCGATTTTGCCGATCACGATGTTGCGCCACATGTTCACTTCGCCGCTCAATATGTATCTCAAAGATCGCGAACGCCCAAAGGGCGCGATGAAGGCGATGCCGAATCTCACCGAGACTTCGCTCGAGTCGTTCGGTGTAAATGTGATCGAAGAATTTACATGGAAGCAACTGCTGGATCTTGACGCGTGCACGATGTGCGGTCGTTGCACCAGTGTCTGCCCGGCACATGCCACGGGCAAGCCCCTTGATCCGCGTGAAATCATTCTCAAGAGTGGCGAAGTCATGGCGGCCACCGCGAGTCATGCGCCAGGCGGCAAAGTGTCTGCGCCATTGAGCGCCGATAGCGAAATAAAAATCAACGCCAACTCGCTGTTTGAGCGCATCACCGCCGAAGAAATTTGGGCATGCACGAGTTGCAAGGCGTGCGATGAGATTTGCCCAGTAAACATCGAAATACTCGACAAGATTCTCGACATGCGTCGATATCTGTCGCTCATGGAAAGCAACTTTCCGGCACAACTCGGCAACGCATATCGCGCGATGGAGAACCAAGGCAACCCTTGGGGTATGAGCCAAACAGATCGTGGCGAATGGGCGAAAGATTTGGATGTCGAAATTCTCGACCCAGGTGCGCCACTCAAGAGCGAATATCTGTATTGGGTTGGTTGCGCGGGCAGTTTCGACGACAAGAACAAAAAAGTCACCCAATCCATGGCCAAGTTGCTCAAGCGAGCGGGCATTGATGTGGCAATTCTCGGCCCAAGCGAGATGTGCACGGGTGACAGTGCGCGGCGAAGTGGCAACGAATATTTGTTTCAGATGTTGGCGATGCCCAATGTTGAGATGCTCAACACAATGGGCGTACGCAAAATCATCACACAGTGTCCACACTGCTTCAACACACTGAAAAACGAATACCCGCAATTGGGTGGCAACTACGAAGTTATCCACCACTCACAATTGCTCGAAGATTTAATCGAAACGGGCAAACTCGATGTCAGCAACGCCTCGCTCGAAGAACGCATCACGTATCACGACTCGTGTTATTTGGGTCGACACAACGATGTTTATGTTGCGCCGCGCAAAGTCGTCGGCTCGATCAAAGGCATCGAAATTGTCGAGATGCCACGCAACGGCACCATGGGCATGTGCTGTGGCGCTGGCGGCGCAAGAATGTGGATGGAAGAAGACATCGGCACCAAAGTCAACGACGAACGCGCGCGTGA
>CAMDEC010000056.1 GCA_945893395.1 Bifidobacterium breve | reverse complement strand
TGCGAAATCTTGTACGAAATCAATCCGTAATTGAGCGACACCATGCCCGCTGTCGTAGTACCAGTCGTCGAGCCAGAAGAGCCACTGCCCTTGGCTGCTGACTTGCATTTGTCAACCTGTTTTGTCTGCGTCTTAGTCAACTTTTTCGCGGCAATAATTTTGTTCGCGGCTTTCACGCCGACTGTTTTATCAAGACATGACTTAGTAGACGGATCAACTACAACCGCACTCGCAACATTGATCGAACTGAGTATCCCAAAGCCCAATGTGATTGATAAGACAACAGCAACTTTACGTAGAATAAATGCCCCCTGCAATCTATTCGTTAGTAAAACTCTAGCGACGTTTGAAGTTTTCCGCCAAATTCACCAGCAACCGCGTGCCGTAAGCCGTCGCACCGCGTTGCAACCAGCCCGCATCAGCATCTGACCACATCGGTCCAGCGATGTCGATGTGCGCCCACGGCGTGCCCGAAGTGAACTCATCCAAAAACAGCGCAGCAGTAATCGCGCCGGCATCTCCCCCGCCAACATTTTTCATATCGGCGATATACGAGTCGATCATCGTGCGATATTTACGCTCTAGTGGCAGTTGCCAAGTTTGTTCATCTGTCGCCGCTGCAGCAGCCACAACTTGATCCACAAATCGCTGATTGTTGCCCATCACACCCGACATCTGCGGCCCGAGTGCGCGCGCGCAAGCACCAGTCAAAGTCGCAATGTCGACAATCGCATCTGGTTTTTGTTCAACCGCGAGCGACAAACCATCGGCCAAAACCAATCGACCTTCAGCGTCGGTGTTGTGAATCTCGACCGTCTTGCCATTACGCATCGTCAACACATCGCCCATCGCCATCGCACTTCCCGATGGCAAGTTGTCGGTGCACATCATGTATGCAGTCACTTGATTTTTGCAACCAAGTGCTTTGAGCGTGCTCATCGTCGCCAACACTGCGGCCGCGCCGCTCATGTCGGCTTTCATCATCGCGTGATCAGAATTCGACGGCTTCAAACTGATGCCACCCGAGTCATACATCACGCCTTTACCCACCAAAATTAAGTGCGGAGCTTTTATTTTCGTTGCTGTTTTTTTCGCGGATGATTTTGCCACCCCGCGTGAAGCGCTCGGACGATACGAAATTTTCACCATACGCGGTGGGTTCACGCTGCCACGGTTCACGCCGATGATTCCGCCGCAGCCCATCGCCAACAGCTGATCTTTGTTGAACACTTCAACTTTCACGCCGGTCTCTGCGCCAATTTTCTGCGCACGCTCGGCGATCATTTTTGCTGTCAGGTGTGCCGGTGGCATATTTGCCAAATCTCGTGCCAAACAAACGGCATCGGCAATCGTCTCGCCACGTTTCGCACCATTTGTGATTGCAGCATTCGTTGCGCCAGGCGCAACAAGCGTCACCGAGGTCAGTTTCGAAGTTGCTTTCTTGTCGTTCTTAAGGGCGTCATAGCGATGTGTCGCCAAGATCAAGCCTTCGGTTACTGCTTGAGCAATCGCCACTCGATCACCGCGACCCGCAGTTGCCAATGTTGTTGAAAGACTCGCGACTTTGGCGCTGGCGCGGGCAAGTGCCGCCGCTGCGTTGCGCAACGAATCTGCGTTTGCTTTGGCTGACTCGCCGATACCGACAACAATCGTCAATTGCTTCTGACTATTTGGCAATGCGAGCGTCTGACCGAGTTTGCCCTCAAAGCCCAATGCCACGAGTTGATCGCGGGTCATGCCGACTTCTTTGGCTACTGCACCGTCGCTTGCGACTGCGATGCCTGTTGCCTTCGCCGCTGAGTCGTCGAGTTTCGCAACCTTAAATGTGATCTGGTTCGTTTTCATTTTCTTCTCCTTTTTTAATAATTAATCAATGCTTTTCACTGGCAGAGACTTGCCTTCTTGCCAGCGTGCGATTGTCCACAACAAATCTGACAGTCGATTTAGATATGGGCAGGCTTGCGATGGCGCCGGTGCAGCCACCAATGAATGTCGTTCGGCGCGACGGGTTACCGTGCGACCGACATCAAGTAACGCGGCAATTTTGTTCTCGCCCGGCACGACAAACTCTGTCGGTGGAGTGAATTTCTCGTCAAGATCGTCGATCATTTTTTCGAGTTTCGTCACCATCTCAGAAGTCACACGCGATTTAGTGTCAACAAGTTTGTGGCGATTTTCTGGCAGAGTCGCGAGTTCGGCCATCAACACCCACAAGTCGCGCATGATATGCACGAGCAAGTTGTCAAGTTCGGTGCCCTTGCCAGATTCAGCGCGCGCTAACCCTAAAATCGCCTGTGCTTCGTCGACCGCGCCGTAAGCACGCGGCAATGCCGAATCTTTGCCGACGCGCCCACCGTAAAACAAGCCGGTTGTGCCGTCATCTCCCGTGCGTGTATAGATCTTTTCGCGCGCCATAGCGAGTTACACGCTACTTGCCTTGCCTCATCTGCACCTCACCCCACAAGTACTCTCGGGTGATGGCATTCAACAAACCGCGCACATTGCAGGGCGAAATCGCCGCGCTTGAGCGCGAGGTCGATCAACATCGCCGCCATATGGCCGAAATCGAAGGCAACGAGGGCGTTAGTCATGGCAATGTTTCAGACTGGTTGATTACGAGCGGTCGCACGCTCATCGTCAAAGGTGACGAATTGCTCGCTCTGCTCACGCTCGACCCCGACTTTGGCAAACATCGCGATGCGTTCATGCGCGAACTAAAAACCTTTCGCAAGTTCTACAAAAAATGGGCCGACAAAAACGCCGCCGAATAGTTGCGCCACCGCGCAACGCACCGGCGTAACGCGGCGAAAATTAACGAAACGGTTTGTCGCCGAGAATCGTGGCGCGGTGCATCACGCGACGATGTGGCAAATAATCAGCGAACGCAAAATGTTGCGTCAGTCGATTATCCCAAAACGCCAAGTCATATTGCTTCCACTCCCAGCGCACCCTGAACTCGGGTCGCGCAACGTGCGAAGTTAAAAACTGCAAAACTTCGGCGCCTTTGTCGGGCCCAAGTTCGATTATCCGCGTCGTAAAATTATCGTTCACATAAATGCCGCGCTTTCCACTAACTGGATGCGTGCGCACGACCGGGTGAATCATCGGCGGATTCTTTTGGCGCGCCGCCGCAAGTTGCGCTTGTGCCTCGGGCGTCTTGCCGTAGCGCGACTCAGGAAACGCCTTGGCAATATCGTGTTCGGCCGTCAAATTTTCAATCAGCGATTTATATTCGTCGTCAAGCGCGTCATACGCGGCCGCGCAACTCGTCCACATCGTGTCGCCACCACTCGGCGGCAACTCGCGCGCCGAAAGCAAACACCCCATTGGTGGAGACTCAATGAACGGCACATCGGTATGCCATGAGTCGTTGTCTGGCGGGTTGTCAACACTCGTGTCGAGAATAATTATTTCTGCCACATCTGAAACATGCGGATAAACCGGGTGCACATGTAGAGCCCCGAAATTCGCCGCAAGGTCGCGATGCTGGTGAGGGGTCACTGGTTGATTCTCGAAGAACAACACATGGTGCTCGACGAGCAGCGCCAAAATCTCAGAGCATTGCGTGGATGTCAGCTGCTTGCACAGGTCGATATCTGAAACAACTGCACCAATTGACGGCGTCATACGCTTCGATTGCATACCTCAAAACTAGTCGCACTAGCCTGTCCCTAGTTCAGCAAACCCGAGAACAAAACTCAATCGAAACCCAATAGAAAAGGCGACGGTCATGCAAAAGTACGAAAAGATCTACATCAACGGCAAATGGGTCGCACCGCAAGGCGCCGACAAAGCGATCGAAGTTTTTGACTCGACGAACGAAGAAGTCATGGCGACGATTCCGTCGTGCAATGCCAAAGATGTCGACGTCGCAGCACAAGCCGCTCGCGCTGCGTTCATCGGTTGGGCCGCACTCGATGTGCAAGAGCGTGCCAAATACATGAATCGCATCGGCGATGGCATCGCTGCTCGCATGGACGAACTCGCCACCGCAATTTCACGCGAAACCGGCATGACAAAGTTTCTCAGTCAAATGATTCAAGTTGGCTTGCCGATCAATTCGTTCAAACAAGCCGCGATCGTCGCCGAAAAATTCGAATACCAACACGAACTCGGCACATCATTGATCGTGCGCGAACCAATCGGTGTCGTCGGTTGCATCACCCCATGGAACTACCCGCTGCATCAGATCGTCGCCAAGGTCGCCTTCGCGATGGCCGCAGGTTGCACCATCGTGCTCAAGCCAAGCGAAGTGGCTCCGATCGATGCATTTATTCTGGCTGAGATCATCGAAGAGGTCGGTTTGCCTGCAGGTGTGTTCAACCTCGTCACTGGCACCGGCCCAGTTGTTGGCGAAGCACTGGCCGCACACAAAGAAATCGACATGATTTCGTTCACGGGTTCGACTCGTGCGGGTCGTCGCGTCACGCAAGTCGCCGCTGAAACTGTCAAAAAAGTTCACCTCGAACTCGGTGGCAAGTCAGCCAACATTATTTGCGAAGATCTTGACGCTGAAACTTTCGCCAAGGCCGTGAAGTCTGGCGTTGGTGGCGCGTTTTTAAATAGCGGACAAACCTGCCTCGCGATGACACGAATGCTCGTGCCAAAGTCGCGTCTCGCCGAAGCCGAAACTTTGGCTGCTGAAGTGGCAAGTGCAATGAAAGTTGGCGATCCGTTCGAAAAAACAACTGCGCTCGGGCCACTAGCATCGGCCGCGCAGCGCGATCGCGTTAACGGTTACATCCAAAAAGGCATCGATGAAGGTGCGAAGTTGCTCGTTGGTGGCGTCGGTGTGCCTGAAGGCTGCGGCAAGGGTTACTACGTCAAGCCAACCGTGTTTTCGAATGTTAAAAATTCGATGACGATCGCCCAAGAAGAAATCTTTGGTCCAGTATTGAGCATCATTGCCTACGAAGATGAGGACGACGCGGTGCGCATCGCCAACGACACTGTTTATGGTTTGTCGGGTGGCGTGTGGGCATCAACCAAAGAAAAAGGCATCGCGATTGCACGTCGCATTCGCACCGGTCAGATCGCCGTCAACGGTGGTGCGTTCAATGTCAATGCCCCACTCGGTGGCTACAAGCAATCAGGCGTCGGTCGCGAATACAGCGAATACGGTTTTGACGAGTTCCTCGAAATCAAGAGCATGCAACTCTAAAAGTTATTTGCGGCGCGAGTCGCGGGCGGCGGGCATCCAGTTTTCGCCAGCCGTGGCATCGATTCGCGCCAAGAACTTGTGGCCAACAGGCTCAATTAGTTCTACATACTTAAGCGTCAAGTCTTCGCCCAAGTGACGCCACGCCTTCTCGCACAACTCGTTTGTCTTGTCTTCAATTCGCTCGCGAAACGCGAGACCCGCTGGGTTGATACGGCCGTCAGTAACAAAACCTCGCGCGTCAAGCGCCGCCCACGCTTGTTCGAGTTGCGCGTCGTCAGCACCGCGACTGCGCGGTATCCAATCACCGGGATAACCAAGAAACGCATCATGCAACAAACCCGCCTGCACACCAGAAATATGGTGGCTCGCCAGCACTGCGAAGTGTGTGTCGCCGCGCCATTCACGAATGCAATTCACTGCCAACCACGCCGACAACGTCGCATCATCTTGGCGGCGCGGCCAACTTCGATGGGCGGCATAAAGCGGATGATCGTCGAGTGGCAGCGAGTCTGCGGCATCCCACAACGGCGACGCCAACTCTGCAAGTGGCGTAACAATCTCTGGTGCATATTCGCGCAACCCGCGTGCGACCGCTTCGTTGCGCACTCGGTATGCATCTTCAAAACTCGTGTGTTTGCGCGCCGTGTCCAAACACAAATCGATAAATTCTTTGCGAATCGAATAGAACGCCACAGTCACAGCGTCGTTGCCCGCCGACGCAAGTGGCGCAGCGCGTGACGCAATGTAATAACCCAAACCATTTGGCACACCAAGCGCCGTGTATCGCGCGATCGCATCTGGGTCCCAGTAGATCCAGCCGATCAAGCGGTGCGACGCAAGCGATGCTCGCGCGCTTAGTTCGTGCCAATTATCCATTAGCGACAGAGTCTATTTGCGCGTCAGTTTCGCGCCCCATGCGACCATCGCCGCACCAAGTACTGCCGCAACTATCAACGGCACCAACGAACCTTCAGTTAACGCAGCGGTCAGCACTACTGCCCAAATGCCTGTCGATACGGCAGTCGCCGCCGACATCAACGCTTCGCTGCGACGATACGCAATCAAGAACAACACAGCCGAAATTGCAATGCCAATCACGGCGATGACATCGCCGCCATAAGTGTTTTGGGCGACGCAACCTACACCGATAACGATCAACGACGCAACAAGCGGCGGCAAACTCGGTTTCAATCGCCCGATGATCGATGCGAGCGCGGCAAGCACGCCGAGCGCGCACAACACAGCGCCTGTCGTTTCGGTATTCAGATTGTTAGAATTACCGATAGCGAGTGCGAACGCTGCGAGTTCAAGCACAGCGACGGCGATCGCCACGCCGCTCTTGGTGCGGCGAAACCACAGCCACGACCACACCGCGGCGATCAAAAATCCAACCGATGCCACGCCAACATCTGGTTCGCCCGGCAACAACACTGCCACTGCAAAACCAAGTGGCACGCCAGCGAACGAGCCGATGATGCCCGCCAAAAATTTGAGCGGTTTAGCGCGCAAAACAAGCCTCGCAATTATTTCGGCAACTAGCGCGACGAGCGCAAGCACCATCGCGACAAACAACTGCGATGGATCATCACCGAGCACGCGCACAAAAATCGCGAACCCCGCCGACACCAACAAGATCGCACCCAAGACGATTAACGCGATGCGCATCGGAAACTTCGAAGTTGTCACCTCGCGCTCGAACGACATTTTTGACAATCGATCGTGTGTCGAGTCGTCGATTAGGTCTTGCTTGCGCGCGGCTTCGAGACCTTGCTCCCACTCACCCATACGATGCCTCTATCGCGTTCAACGCCATCAACTTCAACCTTACGCCACCTGCCAACTCAGGCGGCGGTTGCGGCTTCTTGCGCGGTTGCACTGGTGCGGGCGTGGCGTGCGATGCAGAGTATTTCGTCGATCATTTCAGCAGAAATCGTGTTTTCATTTTCAGCCGAACTTGGCGCCTGGAAAAATTCGCTGAGATCACGCGGCAACTTCGGCGCAACAGGCGCGAACATCTCGCCGTCGACATGCGTTGCACGCAACAACCCGCAGTCAATCTGATATGAAATCGCAGTCTCACCAGCAACGAAACTAAAACTGCCGGCGCCAACCAAATCGCGCGCCGTCTGCACGCGCCGCAAAACGGTCTCAAGCGCGTCGATCCGTGTCAACACGTCGCCTGCCTCTTCAAATCTTTGCGCTTGCGAATGCTTGCGCATTTTCGCCGTCAACTGTTCAATCACCTCTTGTGCCTCGCCCATCATCACCTGCTCAACTCGTTGCACCGCCTCGGCATAAACCGCTGCGTCAGCAGTACCCGAGCACGGACAATACGCCACACCCAACTGCGCCGCCGAACAAACCGGTGCATCTTCGGGCGCGCGATAGTTGCGTCCCATTCGCACCGTGCATTGTCGCAACGGCACAACAGATTGAATCGCATCGATTACATCACGCGCCATTGATCGGGTTGAAATTGGTCCAAGATATAAATCTTTCTTTGCACCAGCCGCCGCATTCGCCGGCACACGACTCGTCACGACCAATCGCGGCCACACTTCGCTGAGTGTCAACCGCACATAGCAATATTTCGCTGACCGCGTACCCGCATGGTTATATCGCGGACGCAACCGTGAAATCATCCGCAACTCGAGCACTTCGGCCGTCAACAAGTCTGGCGTCGCAACATAGTGCACCGCACCCATCAACTTCAACAACGAACCAATCTTGCGCCGCGTGTCACCCGTACCAAAATAACTTCGCACGCGAGAGCGAATGTTCGTCGCCTTGCCGATATAAAGCACATCGCCCTGCGCATCGACAAACAAATAAACGCCGGGCCCGCGCGGCAAATCAACTGTCAGCTTCAACTTCGCCGACTGCGGGTGCGTGCCAATCTTCGCCAACGCTGCGAAATCATCCAGATCAAAAACACCGAACCCCGCCGCGCGCTCAATCAGGTGATGCAACAAATCTCCGGTCGCCAACACATCGTTGATCGCCCGGTGGCACGGCTGATTTGCAAATCCCAACGTTGCAGCCAGCGTCGAAAGTTTGCAATTTCTCACTTCTGCCCCGACGAGCCGACGCGCCAAACTCACCGTGTCAAGCACACGATTCATCAAGCGCTCGCGGCCCGCGCGCTCAAGGGCCGCATTGATAAAACCAATATCAAAGCGCGCATTATGCGCCACCAAAACTGAGTCTCCAAAAAACTTAAGCATCGGCGCAAGCGTCTCTTCAATCGGCGGCGCACCGGCAACCATCATGTTTGTGATACCCGTCAACACGGTTATAAATGGAGGAATTTCACATTGCGGGTTTACAAGCGTCGTAAACCGCGCTATTTCTTCGCCACCGCGATATTTGACCGCGCCGATTTCGGTAATTGCGTCAAACTCGTTTCTGCCACCAGTTGTTTCAAGGTCGACTACACAAAACTCGACATCTCGCAACGCGACACTTGT
>CAMDEC010000055.1 GCA_945893395.1 Bifidobacterium breve | reverse complement strand
GAACGCCGTGGTGGGTTGAGCAGCGTCGAAAAGAGGCTGTTGGAAGAGTTCCCTTGTGTGCCGTATCCTGAAAGACCACTATGAAACCTACAGACATCGTCGATAAGCAAATTCTTCGCACTGACATTCCAAAGGTCGGTCCTGGCGATGAAGTGAAAGTTCATGTCCGCGTCGTTGAAAGCGGCAAAGAGCGTGTGCAGATTTTTCAAGGCAACGTAATTTCGGTTTACGGCTCTGGCGTCGCCGAGAGTTACACGGTGCGAAAACTCAGTTACGGCGTGGGTGTCGAGCGAACATTCCCGATTCATAGCCCTTCGGTTGCCAAACTCGAAATTGTCAAGCGTGGCGACGTGCGTCGCGCGAAACTCAACTACTTGCGCGAGCGAACTGGCAGGTCGGCAAAAGTTCGTGAACTTCGCGAAGATCAGTAATTCCTCGTTGATTTTCTGCCAGTCGGTTTAGTCGGCATCCACATTGAACACCGATGACCTCGAACAATTTGAGGCCGAACGCGAGCTTCAATTAGCGCAAGAATATTCAGACGTCGTTAATTTATTCAAGTTCGCAGTGGAGACTGATCGCCGGTTTTATCTGGCCAACAATGTTGATGTCAAGGTCGTCGCCGAAGGTGCTCGACCATTGCTCGAGGTGACACTTTCGGACGCATGGGTATGGGATCTTTATCGCAAGAGCCGTTTCGTGCCGAGGGTGCGCGTGATGAGTTTCAAGGACCTGAACATCGAAGAACTGCCACCCCTGGACGCCTAACCACCCATCAGCGCGCGGTCGTGCGCATGGCGCGGGCCAGATGGGCAGAAGAGTTGGTCGCAGATTTTTACCGTCGCGATGGTTATCAAATCATCGCCCGCAACTGGCATTGTCGCGAGGGCGAACTTGACATCGTTGCATTTTCGATTTGTGACATGGTGCCGACGATTGCCGTTGTTGAGGTCAGGGCTCGAGCCACAGATTATTTTGGTTCGCCACTTGAGTCGGTGACGCACGCGAAGCAAAAAAAATTGCGCATTGCAACGAGAAAGTTTTTGACTAGCGAGAGTTGCGTTTATGGCGCAGTGCGATTTGATGTGGCGTCTGTTTTGGGGACGAAAATTGAAGTCGTGCAAAATGCGTTCTAAATTGTTGGGCGGCGATCCCAACAGGCGTAGTGCCAGTGACGGCGCAGGTCTGGCGCTTCGGCGGGCACACAAACATAGTGACCTGTACCTTTGGCAATTTCTTGGTTGCAGCCTGGGCAGATATAACTCTTGAGCGCTTCGTAGGGTTGCACACGACGAACTTCAACATCGCCGTATAAACCATCCCAAATTGATTTTGACATTTGATAAGTCGATTAGTTAGCCGAACAGAGCCCAGATCACGAGTGCGGCAATCGCCAGCATCGCGCTGGCGACGATGAGATAATCAATCGGGCGGGTGTTGCGTTTGCGAGTCGGGTTGAATCCCATATGGCAAGTATCGTCTATGCAATGGAAACTCTGCAGGTTTTTCGTGAAAATTCTGTCGTAACTGTGACGATTAATCAGCCAAAGAGAAAAAATGCGATCAATCCGGCGATGTGGGATGGATTGACCAAGATTTTTCGGGAGATTGCTTCGACTACGAGCGATCGTGTCGTGGTCGTGACTGGTGCAGGCGATGATTTTTGTTCGGGTGCCGACCTAAGTGGGCGTGGTGACAGTGCTAGTGCCGGTGCCAGTGCGCAAAATCAGGTGCATCATCTGACGGCGATGCGACGGGTGAATGATGCGTGCATTGCGCTGCAACGATTGCCCCAACCGACGATTGCCAAAGTGCGTGGCGTTGCCGTGGGTGCCGGTTGCAACTTGGCGCTCGGCTGTGATTTGGTCGTGGCGTCTGAGACGGCACGGTTCTCCGAAATATTTGCGCGCCGCGGGCTGTCGCTGGACTTTGGCGGATCATGGTTGTTGCCGCGTCGAATTGGTATGCATCGTGCCAAGGAACTTGCGTTGCTCGCAGAAATTATTGGCGCAAGTGACGCGCTTGAAATGGGGCTCGTGAATCGTGTGTTGCCCGACGGCGAGGTGGATGCGTTCGTCGACGGCTGGGCGCGCAAACTTGCCGCTGGACCACCGATTGCCTTGGCGCAAACCAAACGGCTGCTGAATAACTCGTTGAATGTCACTCTTGAAGAGGCATTGGATGACGAGGCGGCGGCCCAAACGATCAACTTTGCAACGAGTGATACCGCCGAGGCGATGCGGGCATTTATCGAAAAGCGAGAGCCAAAATTTACCGGAAGATAGTTTTTTTGGTCGCCGTTGCGGCGATGTTCGTGTTGGGTGCGGGCGCTGGAGCGGGTCTGGCCAATGCTGATGTCGCGGATTTTTTCGTGGCGACGGCACCACCAGTTGATGACTCGGTCCCTGATGAGCAAGGCGGTGGCGGAAGCGTGGTCGATGAATCGTTGCCACTAATCGACCCGGCAACCCAGACCACATTGCCTGCGGGATGCACGGCACCGCGTGCGGCTACGGCGACATTTTTGGGCGAGTTGGTTTCGACCGATGATTTGTTGGCGACATATCGAATAGTGCAAGTACGCGGGGGGTCGCTCGGGGCATATGTCAATGCCGGATTAATTTCAGTGCGCTATGCCGATCGTGAAACTCGTTTTCTTGACCCCGGAGCAATTTATCTGGTCGGTGCTGGCGCGAGCGAGTTGTTTGCGACGCTTGAGTCAAAAGTGCGCACGAAAAAAGAATTGTTTGGTGGCGATGCGGTTGTCGGTATCGATGAGTCAGACACGCCATGTCCAAAATTTGAAGATCCTGTTATAACTTTGCAGCCCAACGGTGAGTTCATCGAGTCGGGGGTGTTCTCGCTTCTGCGCAAGCAGCCAAGTGATTTGTTGCAAGTCGTTGTCGTGCCAATTTTATTCGTATTGATGTTTTTGATCGGCCTCGTGATTATCAAGCGACTTCTTACCAGCGCTCGGCGGTAATAACGGCGTCAGCGACTAGCAAAAGCCCGGGTGGCGGCCGCGCGAATTTCGGTCACAGCGTTGGTTAATCCTTTTGGGTCGCGAAACAACGCGCTGCCGGCGATCAAAACATTGGCGCCACTTTTTGCAGCGCCAGACACTGTGTCGACGCTTATGCCGCCGTCAACTTCGAGGTTGACTTTGTCGTCAAGATTCGCCGACGAGATCATTTTGCGCACCTCGGCGATTTTCGGCTCGATGTCGTGCATATATTTCTGGCCGCCAAAACCTGGGCGCACCGTCATCACCAAAACCATGTCGACAAGATCCAGCGCCTTGGCAACCGCGCTGGCGGGTGTTTCGGGGTTTAGCGCGACGGCCGCGTTGGCGCCAAGTGCGTTAATCATCTCGAGAGTTTCGCGCAGGTTTTTGCAGGCCTCGACATGCACGATCAGCCGACTGCAGCCTGCTTCGATATAACGACCAGCCATTTTTTCGGGCGTCAGAACCATCAGGTGCGCTTCGAACTTCAGTTTTGTGAGCGAGCGTGTCGAAGCGATAATGTCGGGGCCGAATGTCAGGTTGGGCACGAATTGGCCGTCCATTACATCCCATTGAATTAAGTCCACACCGGCTTGGTCAAGTTCGCAGATCGCCTCGCCAAGTCGCGAAAAATCAACCGGCAACACCGACGGCGCGATTTGAATCGGTTTCATAATACTATTGATTTAGTTTTCAGCATTCTTGAGTCTCGAAGTACAACTCGAGATTGCGGCTTGCTAGAGCTCGCAAGTAACTTTTTTTAGACATCAATGTCAACTGAATACCGTTTGACACTTCCTCACAAGTAATCTTTCCTGAAATACTCTCTAATTTCGTACCCGACATTTCTACGAGAGCTATTAGCTCTGTATTTCTGTACGTCGAGTTTCGTCCATTGAATATTTTTGTTTCATCGATAAAAATTATGTTCTTATTTTCGATTGGCAAGTCCGTATTTTGGAAGAGTTGAACTAGTTGTTCTTTCTTATTTGAGTCGATGAAGTATTGACTTCCAAAAAATAAATTGCAGACGACAAAAATGAATAAAGACGCATTGACAAAGACAGTTTTAAAACTCTTACTGAATAAAAGTGCTAGACCACTCAAGAGAAGCCCTGCGCCAAGCGGTGTTAACAGCAGGTCTCTGCTTCCCCAGTCAGCTCTGAACGCAAAGACGCTTATCATGTTAGGTAGACTTTGATTAACAAAGTATGGGAAAAGTCCCCAAGCAAAAATTGCCCAACCGATGAGTGGCACGACCATTGTTTTTTTGCTAATTCTCTCTGCTTTGAGCAGATAGACAATTGGAACTACTAATGACATTCCGATAGCGAAAAAGATAAGTCCGCGTCTAGTGCCATCAATTGTAAATTTATGGTACCCCTCGTAAGTCTCAGTTGGGGACCAGAAAAAGTTACGCAGAATGTAATAAAAAAATGGTAACGCAAACAGCACAATTACTTTTGATGTCAGGAAAGATCTGAACTGTTTTAACTTAAAATCTGACTTTTTTAAAAATAGGTAGTGAGCAACCGGTAGCAGGTAAAAAAATAAAAACGAGTGGGTCATGAAGCTCCAGAAAAATAGAAATACCGATACCCCAAATTGCATTCGCTTTCGGTGGTTGAGAAGAAGCATCCAAGCAAGGAAAAATAGAAAGTATGAAGTTGTATAACCAAACATCTGTAAAGATATTCGGCTGTGATTTACTGGAAGTACAAGCGCGATGAGTATTGCGATCTTGATTTGCTCAGTATTGATGAGTTCAAATCTTTTAAGGATCAGAAAAAGAAATAAACTACTGGTAAAAAACATCAGAAAGGTGAGTACGGGTATAGTCCAGTAGCCAACTGCAATCAGTTCTTGATCAATCAACGCGCGCCACGGTGGCAGTCCAGTGTCGACGAAAATTTGATTCAAATATGACTTAGGTTTGTTGTAAATGTAGGCCCAGTCGTCCCAGTAAAGAGTGTTCGGTCGGAGCAGTGACCAACCCCAGGAAAGGGTGTAGAGAACCGTTGCTAAGAGCCAAGGAAAACCGTCAAGAGCGACTTTTGCTGACGTGGCTTGACTTCGCAGGGATTTGATTATCGAATTTTCCACTGAAACAACACTAGTGCGTGAGGGTGGTTTGAATGTCTCGCTACAGCCTAGGGTTCACGATGATGATTCACGAAAATGTGACTGTCGAGCGTATGGTCGCGGGCGGCGATGGTCTGGCGCGGTTGGCCGACGGGCGAGTGGTTTTTGTCAACGGCGTGATCACTGGCGAGCAGGTTGCGATCGAGATTACGACCAATAAAAAAGATTTTGCGCGCGCAAACATCGTCGAGATTCTGAGTGCTTCGCCGCATCGCGTCACCCCGCCGTGCAAATTTGTGACTCTTGGCTGTGGTGGCTGCAGTTGGCAGCATCTGGATGTTTCGCAACATATGTCGACAAAAGTTGCGATTGTCAACGAGGCGTTGCGCCGCACGGCAAAGATTTCTGAGAGCGATGTTGCTGGGCTCGTAAAAGTTGGCGGTTCGGTCAGTGCGCATGCATCGCGGACGACTTTGCGCATGGCCGTTTTGCCCACCGGAAAACTCGGTTTTCGCCGTGCGAGCAGCAACGATCTTGTTGAAACATCGCCCTGTTTGATAGCCCATTCGCTGCTCAACGAAATTATTGGGTCAGCACGAGTTAAAAACGCGGCTGAGGTCACATTGCGTTGTGGTGCGTCAACTAGCGATCGTGGTGTGTGGCTGCATGATGAGCACGGTCGCGGCCAGATAACTGGTCTGCCAAAGGGCGTCGGCGTCGGTATCGAGTCGCTTGTTCATGAAGTTGTAAACCATGTGCGTTTGCGGGTGATGATGACATCGTTTTTTCAGTCATCCCTTGAAGCAGCCGAATTGCTCGTCGCGGCAGTTCGTATGGCAGCAGGCGAGCGTGCGTTGTCGGGTGTCGACGGCCGAGTTATTGATGCATATGGTGGTGTGGGTTTGTTCGCCGCCACGCTGCTCAGCGCAGATGTGCCGGTCACGGTTGTCGAGTCAAGCGAGTCGTCGTGTCGCGATGCAACGGTCAATTTGGCTCAGCACATCGAACAAACGCGCAACACAGATCTGCCGAGCGAAATTTCGAACTGCAATGTTGAGCAATGGTCGCCAGTGCCCGCTGGTTTGGTGATTGCTGACCCTGCCCGAACGGGTCTTGGTCCGCAAGCCGTTTCGCGCCTGGTAGAAACCAATGCGTCACGCATTGTATTAGTCAGTTGCGATGCCGTTGCCGGTGCACGCGACCTGCGCTTGTTAATCGACGCCGGTTATGAACTCGAGCAGACGACAGTTCTGGATTTATTTCCGCACACGCCGCACATTGAAACCGTTAGCGCACTTCAGCGCAAGGCGCGCACAACTCGCTGACCAATTGTCGCGAGGTGTTTTTGTCGCTGTTCATGTGTTGATTTGTCGAGACCATAAAACGCAATCCATCGCGCGCGACAAAACTTATTGCACATCACGCGAATCGAACGCGAAATTGTGCGCTTGCCCGGCTCGCCTTGTAACGCGTTGATAAATTTCGAAGAGCCGTGCGTCGTGACTGCCACAAGACGAGTGATGTTCGTCAGGCGAGGGCGAATCGTGTTGGCGCCAGGGGGTAAGATCCAGGCGACTTCGTTCATCCAAGTGCGATCGATCCAGCCTTTGAGCATGGCCGGTAATCCAGCCCACCAAGTCGGATAAACAAACACCATCGCCTCGCACCAGCGCAAATCTTCGACATCTCGCGCCAATTCGGGGCGAGTCGTCGGTGCCGTGTGGTGCAGCGCGCGCTCGGCGGCGCTCAAGAACGGGTTGAAGTTCTCGGCGTACAAGTCGCGCAAGCGAACATCATGTTGGGCGGTGGTTAATCCTTTGATCACCGCATCGCGAATCGCACAGTTGAAAGAGCCATCAACCGGGTGAACATAAATTACGAGCGCTTTCACGACACGCTCGTTTTGAGGCCGAGTCGATTGACTATTTTTGTCGTCGTGTCGGTGAGAAATTTTCGGCGCTCTTCGGCGGTGCAAGTGTCGAGCGCGTAGATGCCGCACCACATCGTGCGCATGCGCAAATCGGTTGAAGCGCGAATCGCGCGAGTCAGTGTGCGTCGGCCGTTGTCGTTGATCAGTTTCACATATCGCCACGGCGACCCATATGTGCTGACACCAATTATGTGGCGCACATTCTGTAAGTTGGGTCGAATCTTGTTGTTGTCGTTCAACCGAAACGCCACGCCTAACACGAAAACACGCTCGAGCCAACCTTTGAGTTGCGCCGGCAGCCCAGACCACCAAGTGGGGTAGACGAAAATCAGCGCCTCGGCTTGCTTGAGAACTTCGGCGTGGCGTCGTGTCTCGTCACTAATCAACGGTGTCGCAGTTTCATATGCCGCATGCTCGGCAGCCGATATTGCAGTTGTGAACTTCTCGTCAGCCAAGCGAATCGCCGTGATGCTGTGCGCGCGTTGTGATTCGAGCGCACCAATTATCCCATCAAAAATCGCCGCACAATAACTGTCGGCACTCGGATGGCCGAGCACAACGACTATGTTCATTAAGTGCTCCCCCTGGGATTTGAACCTATGCGCACGCTAGTAAGTATCGCAGTTTGCAAGAGTTTTGTTAGCGCCAAGTTAGCAACGCTATTTTTTCTGTGCTTAAAACCTAGTTACCCCTGTGCCCAGATCAAGTGCTGAGCGTCAGCAAAACTACTTTTTATCCCCAATACCGTTGGCAGTTGTAACAGAAATACTCAACCCAATAGCCCTGATCCTCCCCTCTAAACCATTTAGCGCCACAATGAGGGCAAGCAATTTTGGCTCCTTCTTTTTTAGCGTTTATAGAAAACCAAATAAGAATGATTATTGGCAGTCCCGCAATAACGAATAAATACAAATACCCACCAGCGCCCATAACCCAAGTGTGCCCCAAAGGCGCTGATCGGAGTTAATTATTCGTGGATTGTTCCTTCTGGCAAAGTTGCAACAAACAGGCGTACGCCAACGTTAGGTAACAGTATCTTCAACTTCTATTGTTACGCCAGTCAGATTTGCTCCGGTTAGATCTGCGCCTGCTAGGCGGTCGACTATAAAGGGTTCATTTTGTCTTTGCCCATTACCAATAACTGCGTTAGTCAGGTTTGCGCCCCTCAGGTTTGCGCCCCTCAGGTTTGCGCCCCTCAGGTTTGCGCCAGTCAGCTCCACGCCAGACAGGTCTACGCCAGGCAATTCTGCTTCAGCCAAAGTTGCGCCGGTTAGATTTGCATCACGCAGGTCTGCGCCAGGCAATTCTGCGCCAGACAGGTCTGCATAACGCAAGTCTGCACTACGTAGGTCTACGCCAAACAGTTTTGCCCAACGCAGGTCTGCCCATGCGAGGTGTGCGCTATATCGGTTAGTGAGCTTTTCCACTTCGCAATAAAGAATTGCGCCACATAGGTTCGCTCCTGACAGTTGCGCACGAGACAGGTTTGCGCCTTTCAGGTTTGCGCCACACAGGTTTACGTGATCCATATATGCGAGAGCCAGGTTTGCGTTAGTCAGGTTTGCTCCAACCAGTTTTGCACTGCTCATTTTTTGGAAAAACAGATTTGTGCCGGACAGGTTTACGCCAGACAGGTCTGCCCCCGACAGGACCA
>CAMDEC010000054.1 GCA_945893395.1 Bifidobacterium breve | reverse complement strand
ATAATCGTTGCGTCGAAGTTTGCTGATGTTGTAGGCGTGACGACTGTGGCGGGAAATGCACCGCTGAGTTTGACAACAAAAAACGCCCGCATCATCCTTGACATTTGCGGATCGAGCGTGCCTCTGCATTCGGGCGCGGGTCGACCATTGGTTGCCGAGCCGATTCATGCGGCTTACATTCACGGCGAAAGCGGAATGGACGGCGCGAATTTCGCCGAACCGTCGCGCCCAGCAGACGGCACTAGTGCTGTTTATTTTATTATCGACACGGTTCGTGCAAATCGAGGTTTGTGGCTTGTGCCGACCGGGCCATTGACGAACATCGCGTTGGCGCTGAGAGTTGCGCCAGATCTCGTTGAAAATATTTCTGGCATTTCGTTGATGGGTGGTGGCAGATTCGGCAACCGAACGGCGACTGCCGAATTTAATATTTGGTGCGACCCAGAGGCGGCGGCGGCAGTTTTTGATTCAGGTGCGAAAATTGTGATGAGTGGTTTGCATCTGACGCATCAGATCATGGCGACACCCGCACGAATTGATATGGTGCGAAACGCGCACGCAGTTGTTGGCCCAAAGTTAGCGGGGCTGCTCGACTTTTTTAGCAAGATGTATAATTCGCTGCACGACGACTTCGAAGGCGCGCCGTTACACGATGTTTGCGCGGTGCTGGCGTTGACGCATCCACAACTCTTTGGGTCAACTGAGCGTCATGTTGCCGTCGAGATTGACGGGCTGCATACGCGAGGCATGACGGTGATCGATGATCGGCATGTTTCGTCGCGGGCCAAGACGAATACGACCGTGCTTGAGACTATTGATTCAGATGCGGCGTTTAGTCTGATCATCGAAGCCATTCGCGCCTGCCCCGAAAGGTAAATCTGTAACTCAGCGTTTAAGTAGGCTCGTGATGCAGATGAAGTCGGAGCAAACTTTTTGGATGTCAGCAGCGGCTACATACACGGTCGCATGGGGCTGGAGTTTCTTTTTCGCTAATGCATATTTTTGGGATGACTGGGCGAGTTTTTTTGGCAAAACCCCAGAAGAGCCCTTTGATTTGGGGTATTACGAAGAGAAACATTTTTTGAATCCTGTAATTAATTCACTCTTGTTAAATTTTGGTATTTGGGCATTTCGGTTGGCAATTTTTGCGTTGATGTTTGGTGCTGGAGTATTTGCGTACAAGATTATTTCGCGTGCGAAGTTGTTCTCTGTCGCGCAATGCAGGCTGTTTGTGCTGGTCTTTTTGTTGCTGCCAGTGAATCACGCCCGATTCAGTATTCAAACTTTCGAGTATTCGTTTGCATATTTTTTCTTCTTTTTAGGTTGGTATTTGGTTTTATTGCGCAAACCTATTTGGCGTATTGCCGCTTTGATTTCTTTTCTGATCGCGATCGGAACCCCGTCATTTTTGACTTTTATGATTCTTCCGGTGATAAATCTGTTTTATCTAGATCGGCCAAGAACTGCCGATCAGATTTTTAAGTGGCTGCTACGACATCTGGATATATTCGCACTGGTTATAGTTTTTGCTTTGTTCTTTCGAACGAGTCAGGGCGAGGTCGAGAAGTATGGTACGAGTAGCTACGGTTTACTTTATTCGGTCTCATTAGGTTTGGCTTTCGCAATCTTCGCTTTTGTGATGTTGCGGCGGCGACGCAAGAATTCGTTACCTATTCGAGATCAGATCACAATTCTTTCGTCAATCGCACTGGTTTGGTTGGGGACGGTGCCATATTGGATAGTTGGCTACGACCCAGCGCGCGGCCTGCCAGATGTTTTTCAGTTGCATGCCGGTGCTCGCATTCAGGCAAATGAATACTTCACACTTTCGATGTCTGTTTTGAAGCTTGTTGCCGGCATAGCAATTGGCTTGCTGGTGCTTTTTGCAATAAAGAGAAAGAGTCGACACAGTAGTTTGATAATTCCGAATATTTTTATTGTTTTATATCTGTTGAATAATCACTTTGTTGGACCTCTGGAGTGGGATTCTCGTTTGCAGTTACTTTGGCCACTCGGTCTGGCGCTTTTGGCAGTTGGTCTGATTGAGTTTGTGCCATTGAACTTGCGAGAGAAGAATGCAAGTTTGTTGGTTGTTGCTTTAACTGCGGCGACGGCGCTGATTAGTGCCGAATATTATGTTGACTCATTGAAACAAAAGGCGGTCATTGAAGCAGTTGGTCGAGATGTGCAAGATCTTGACGGTCGAACGGTCTTGGTGAGCGAATTTAAGAACAAGTTGAATGCTAGAGATAGAACATATCGCGTGGGCGAGTGGAGCGGAATCGTCAACAAAGCACTAGTTGGTGATGACAATGTGATCAAAACTTTTATTGCATTGAAAGACGACCAGACTTGCCCTGTGTCGTATCGTGGCGTCGCCCTGTATCCGCGAGTGACCTCATCGTTTTTTGAGTCGCTATTTAATCGGCGAGTCGATGTTGAGGTGGGTCGCATTGATCTGCCAGTTGCCGCATCCGGCCCAGCCATTCGCGCCTGCCCCGAACGGTAATTCGGCGTAAGAAATAGCGTCGCTTAATACGGCGCGTTTTGCTGGGCAATCTCGGCAACAATGAAAGGGTGGCAGATCCGATCGTTTATGTCGAGCAGCGCATCGCGGCGGCGTTTGCCAAGGTTGGCGGGGCGGCGGCAGTTGGTGTTGATACGGCGGTGAGGGCGAGCGACCGCGCCGATGCCCAAGTAAACGGCTCGCTGGCTTTGGCCAAGGCGATGGGGTTGACGCCACGCGAAGTGGCGACCAAGGTGCTTGAAGTTGCCGAGATCAAAGATATTTGCAGTGACGCCCAAGTGGCTGGGCCGGGGTTCATTAATTTGACCTTTAACAACCAGTTTCTTGCGCGCGAACTTATGTCGTCAAGCGCAAGCGACAAACTCGGCGTGCGCGACGCGACCAAGCCACGCAAAATAGTGATCGATTATTCGGCGCCCAATGTCGCCAAAGAAATGCACGTTGGGCATTTGCGATCGACAGTGATCGGTGACGCGCTCGTGCGGATGTTGATGTTTGTCGGCAACACGGTTGTGCGCGAAAATCATGTTGGCGACTGGGGGACACCGTTCGGCATGTTGATCGAGCATTTGGTCGACTCAGGTGAGACACACGCGGCCAATGAACTTTCTGTAGGCGACTTAGATTCGTTTTATCGCAGTGCACGAAAGAAGTTCGACGAGTCAGAACCGTTTCAAGCGCGAGCGCGAGCGCGAGTCGTGTTGTTGCAAAGTGGCGATAAAGAAACGTTGCGACTTTGGAAACTTCTCGTTGCCGAGAGCACCAGATATTTTCAGATGATTTATCGCACGCTCGGCGTGCTACTCGAAGGCACTGACATCATGGGCGAAAGCGCGTATAACGCATTGTTGCCCCAAGTTGTTGAGCGGCTGGGCAAATTAAAAATGCTGACGACAAGCGATGGTGCCGAAGTCGTGTTCGCTGAAGGTTTCGTGAATCGCGAGAATCAACCGCTGCCGCTGATCATCCGTAAAACCGACGGCGGATATAACTATGCGACAAGTGATTTGGCGTGCGTGATCGATCGGGTCGAAAGACTGAACGCAGATTTGTTGCTGTATGTCGTCGGTGCACCACAGTCGCAGCATTTACAGATGGTCGCTGCAGTGGCCAAACAAGCCGGCTGGTTGCAGGCGCCGCGAGAGATGGTGCATGTTTCGTTTGGCAATGTCTTGGGTGCCGATAAAAAGATGTTGAAGACACGAAGTGGTGACACTGTGAAACTTGACGCGCTGTTGACCGAAGCCGTCGAACGAGCAGCAGCAGCAGTTAGTGAAAAAAACCCAGAGTTGTCGGATGCAGCGAAGGCAGATATCGCCCGCATCGTCGGCCTTGGTGCCGTGAAGTACGCAGATCTTTCGACTGATCGAATCAAGGACTACACATTTGACTGGGATCGAATGCTGTCGTTTGACGGCAACACGGCACCGTATTTGCAGTATGCGCACGCGCGAATTTGCAGTATTTTTCGTCGCGCCAATATTGAGCGTGCCAGTGTGCGAAATTTTTCGCCGACTATTAGTCATGCTGCCGAGCGTGATTTAGCGATGCGCGTGTTGCAGTTTGACTCGGCATTGTGGGACACGATCGATAAATACAGCCCACATCGGTTGTGCACGTACCTTTACGACTTGGCGGCGAGTTTCTCGTCGTTTTACGAGCAGTGCCCAGTGCTGAAAGCAGAGACCGAAACTGAACGCGACAGCCGGTTGATGCTTTGTGATCTGACGGCTCGCGTGATGCAGACGGGTCTTGGCGTATTGGGCATTGAAGCGCCGGAGCAGATGTGAGCCGTATCGCCAAACACTTGTTGCCCGATTCGGCTGCAACGAACGCACTTGGGCATCTTGAAATCGGCGGCTGTGACTTGGTCGCGATTGCCGACAAGTATGGCACGCCGACATTTGTTTATGACGAGGCCCATTTGCGTGCGCGTTGCCAAGAGGCTGTCCGAGCATTTGGTAGGCAGCGAGTTGTCTATGCAACGAAGGCATTTTTGTGTGGGGCGATGGCGCGCGTGGCCCACGAAGAAGGTTTGTTGCTAGATGTCGCCACGGGCGGCGAATTATTTGTCGCATTGAATGCTGGTGTGCCGGGTTCGGCGTGTGTTCTGCATGGCAACAACAAGTCGACAGATGAATTGAAAATGGCGCTCGATGCGGGTGTGCAGCACATCGTCGTCGACAACTTTGACGAACTGGATCGGCTCGATGCTCTGCATGCGACCGGTGCAAAGGGCGTAAAGCGTGCGCGGATTCAATTGCGAATTACGCCCGGTGTGGCGGTGCACACGCACGAATTTGTTTCGACGGGTCAGGATGATTCGAAATTTGGTTTTAATCTGCGCAATGGCGATGCGCAACGAGCGGTTGATCGAGTGAGATCATCGGCGAGCGTCGAATTCGTGGGCATTCATTGCCACATCGGATCAAATGTTTTTGCCGCAGAAAATTTCGCGCAGGCGGCCCAGATCATGGTTGATTTTGCGAATCAACTCGAAGTTGAAGAACTGACTTTGGGTGGTGGACTCGGCGTGGCATATATCGAGACTGAACATGCGCCGACGATTGCGCAATGGGCAGAGTCGTTGGCTGGGGCGACGGCGAAGTTGAGTAAGCCGACGAAAGTTTTTGTTGAGCCGGGTCGGGCGATTGTGGCGAGCGCGGCGGTGACGCTGTACCGAATTGGTTCAATCAAACATTTGCCAGGTATTCGCACTTATGTCGCAGTCGACGGTGGCATGAGCGACAACCCACGACCAGTTTTGTACGACTCTGGATACGAAGCATTTTTGCCTGCGCGCGCCGAAGCAGATCGCACCGAGCACGCGCGAGTTGTCGGCAAACATTGTGAGAGCGGTGATGTATTGATTAACGATGCGATGTTGCCGAGCGGTTATGCAGTTGGTGATGTGTTGGCGACACCAGTGACGGGCGCTTACGGTCACAGCATGGGGTCGAACTACAACAAAGTTACGCGTCCACCCGTTGTGTTCGTGCGCGATGGGGTTGCTCGAGTTGTTGTGCGTCGCGAAACATTTGCCGATCTCGTTGATCTCGACATCGCAGATAGCGTATAAACATGGTTTCACAGCCCAATGCACAGGTCGTTCGGCTTGGCGTGCTTGGTCACGGTGTAGTTGGCTCGGCGTTCGTCAAACTCGTGACGCGACAAGCAGATCAGATTTTGGTGCGCAGTGGCGTGCGGCTTGAAGTGACAAAAGTTTGCGTGCGCGACACGACCAAGAAACACAACTTGCCAAAGGGTGCAGTGTTGGTTAATGACCCCCATGCCGTTGTGCAGGCCGATGATGTCGATTTGGTTGTCGAATTGATGGGTGGCATCGAACCAGCGTTGAAGTTAATTTCTGAATCTTTGGGCAAGCGCAAGCCGGTTGTGACGGCGAACAAAGCGTTGTTGGCGAAGCATGGCACCGAACTTTTTGCAGCAGCTGATGCGGCATCGACCGATTTGTTGTTTGAAGCCGCAGTTTGCGGTGGCATTCCGTTGATTCGACCGCTGCGCGAAAGTTTGCGAGGCGAACCAATTTTGCGGGTGATGGGCATTGTCAACGGCACCACGAATTTTATTTTGACCAAGATGAGCGAAGTTGGTGCCGATTATTCGGTGGCACTTGCGCAGGCGCAGCAACTTGGTTTTGCTGAAGCCGACCCAACTGCCGATGTTGAAGGCCATGACGCGGCTGCCAAAATTGCAATTATCGCCAGCATCGCTTTTGGCACGACAGTGCGCGCCGAAGATGTCTTTGTTGAGGGCATCAGCAAACTGACAGCAGCCGACATAACGATCGCCCACAAGTTTGGGTATGCGGTCAAATTGCTCGGTGTCGCCGAACTTGATGCCACAACATCGATGGTCTCGGTTCGTGTGCACCCGGCGCTCGTGGCGTTGAATAATCCGCTTGCAGCCGTGCGTGAAAGTTTCAACGCTGTTTTGGTTGACGGCGAGTCTTCGGGTTCGTTGATGTTTTATGGACGAGGCGCCGGTGGCGAGCCGACCGCATCGGCGGTGCTTGGTGATGTGATTGATGCGGCGATCAATTTGCGCAAGGGCACTCACGCGCTGCTTGGCGCATTCAAAACGACCAAGTTGAAAGAAATGAGCGCGCTGAATTGTGAATATATGATCGGTCTCGAAGTCGCCGACAAGCCAGGTGTGTTGCACGCCGTGACCGGCGTGTTTGCGCGCAACGGCGTGAGCATTCGTGCTGCCGAACAAGACGGCATCGGTGAAGATGCGAGATTGGTGTTCTTGACCCACGATGCAAGCGAGGCGGCGGTGCAAAATTGTTTGAGCGAGTTCAAGTCGCAGGACGTCGTGAAGCATGTGGGTGCATTGTTGCGCGTTGTTGCCAATTCGTAACGATGCAATATATTTCGACACGAGGTCAAGCAGCGAAGATTGGTTTTTGTGACGTGCTGCTCGCCGGTTTGGCGCGGGATGGTGGACTGTATGTGCCAGAAAATTGGCCGACACTTGATACGGCGCCGAATGCCAATTATGCGAACCGTGCGGCAAGCATTATGGCGCCATTCGTCGGCGATGAAATTGATCACAAAGTTTTTGGGCAACTTTGCGTGGATGCCTACTCGACATTTCGTCATCCCGAGGTGGCGCCACTAGTCGAGATCGGACCAAACGAATATTTGCTTGAGCTATTTCACGGCCCAACTTTGGCTTTCAAGGATGTGGCGCTGCAACTTGTTGGCAAGTTGTTTGACCATGTTCTGACGCAACGCAACCAACGCGTGATGATTGTCGGTGCGACCAGTGGCGATACGGGTGGTGCGGCGTTTGATGGTGTGGCTTCGTGTCGCAACGTCGATCTAGTAATGCTGTACCCGAACAATCGAGTGAGTGATGTGCAGCGCCGCCAGATGACGACAATTATGTCGCCGAATGTTCATGCCGTTGCAATTGATGGCACATTTGATGACTGCCAAGATCTGGTCAAGGCGATGTTCAACGACCAGAAGTTTCGCGACGCGCATCAACTTTCTGCAGTGAATTCAATCAACTGGGTGCGGGTGATGGCTCAAGTTGTGTATTACATAACCGCCACCGAGAAACTTGGACGTTCGGCCGTGTTCAGTGTGCCGACAGGAAACTTTGGCAATGTTTTGGCAGGCTGGATTGCCAAGCAGATGGGCGCGTCAATCGAAGGTTTTGTTGTCGCCTCTAATACGAACGATATTTTGACTCGGTTTTTCGAGTCGAAGAAAATGATCGCCAACGAGGTAGTGCCGACTTTGAGTCCGAGCATGGATATTCAGGTCTCATCGAATTTTGAGCGACTACTTTTTGAAATGAACAACCGCGACGGTCTGGCGACAGCCAAGCAACTGACTAACTTTCGTGCCACAGGCAACCTGGATGTCGCTCAAAGTGTTTATCAGCAGTGGATTTCAGGGGTGTTCGTTGGTCGACGCTGCAACGACGAACAAACTTTGGCCACGATGCAAGACGTGTATCAGCAGTCAGGGATGTTGCTTGATCCACATACGGCGGTTGGGTTGTCGGCGGGGCGTCAAAGTGCGGGCGTTGATTATCCAAAAAATATGCCGATGATTACTCTGGCGACTGCACACCCCGCAAAGTTTCCTGATGCGGTACGACGGGCGACCGGGCAGACGCCGCAGATGCCGGAGCATCTGGCCGATTTGATGACGCGGCCCGAGCGAAGTGTTTCTTTGGCCAACGATTTGCAGGCGGTGCAGGCGTTTGTTGCTGGTTGCCACAACTAAAACAGACTGTTGCCATTGAGTTGATATTCGGCTAGTCTTGAGTTGCTCGGAATCCCGAGTGAGTCGCCGCCAATTCGTGGCAGACGCATTTCAACGCAATCTGATTTGTGCTCCTGCATATTGAGTTTTAGCGGCAAGTTGGGTAACAAAAAATTCTGTTGCCCTGAAAGAAGGCATTGTGGCTAGTGAAGCCCTTGGACAATCGGCACTTGAAGCAAAAGATCGTGAACAGCTTGTCGCGATAGCAAAGGCGCTCGGCGTGAAGTCGGCAGCGCGTGCGAAAAAAGAAGAGATTATTGATTTGATACTTGAACAGACTGCGCCCGCTAAGCCGGCTGTGCCTGTCAAGCCGGCTGTGGCGAGTGCCAAGAAGTCAGATGGCCCGGCGCTGGGTGCAGATGGGCAAGCACTTGCTGAATGGGAAATCGAATTAGCCGAGCATGAAGGCACGCCGATTGCGCCTGATGCGCGCAGGGTCAGCGACCAAAATGATTCTCGCACGAATGATCGCAATGACCGCAACGATCGCGGTCCGCGTAATGATCGCAATGAACGTAATGACCGTAACGATCGCAATGATCGCGGTCCGCGTAATGATCGTAACGAACGTAACGATCGCAACGATCGCAATTTTCAGCGTAACTACAACGACCAAGATGGTGGCGGTCGCAATCGCAACCGTCGACGCCGTCGCGGACCTGGTGGTTTTAGAAATTCACGAGATGATGGGCCACAAGGCGACGACCGTTACGAATCAAATGAAGTGCAAGAGTCGAACGAGCCGATTAGCAATGATCCAGTTGAAGTCGCGGGCTATTTAGATTTGCGTGACGAGGGCTACGGCTTCTTGCGTGTGAACGGTTACTTGGCTTCGTCGGGCGATGCATATGTTTCGGTTCGATTGACTCGTCAATTTAATTTGCGCAAAGGCGACCATGTAACCGGAATGTGCCGTCCTGCTGGGCGAAACGAGAAGAACCCAGGCATGATCGACATTCGCACGATCAACGGTGTTGATGCGGACAAGATGAAAGCACGGCCGAAGTTTGAAGATCTCACACCTTTGTTTCCTGACGAGAAGTTGGAACTTTCAACTGCTAGCGATCCAACCAACATGACGGCGCGAATCATTGACTTGATTTCACCGATCGGCAAAGGTCAGCGTGGCATCATCGTGTCGCCGCCAAAAGCCGGCAAGACCACCGTGATGAAGACGATCGCAACTTCAATCGAAAAGAATCACCCAGAGGTGAAACTGATCGTATTGTTGATCGACGAGCGACCTGAAGAAGTTACCGACATGCGACGCACCGTGAAGGGCGAAGTAGTTTCATCAACTTTTGATCGACCTTCCGAAGAGCACACACATGTTGCCGAATTGGTGATCGAAAAAGCCAAGCGCATGGTTGAGATGGGTGAAGATGTCGTGATAATTCTCGACGGAATCACTCGTTTGTCGCGCGCCTACAACCTTGCAGCGCCGACGACCGGTCGTGTGATGTCGGGTGGTATTGACGCCGGCGCGCTGTATCCA
>CAMDEC010000053.1 GCA_945893395.1 Bifidobacterium breve | reverse complement strand
TTTTCTAGCGCAGCAACCGTATCGCCAACCTCAACCTCGTCGATACCCGCGAGGATGAACAAATCTCCTGCAGACACTTGTACAACCTCTTCACGGCTGATGCCACGGAACGCAAACAAAGTCGAAATTTTTCGTTTAATAAACGGTGCGGGATTTGCCGGTGTTGGATGTTGCCAAACACAAATCATGTCGCCTTTTTTCATTATTCCTGCTTCAACTCGCCCAATCGCCAGACGGCCCAAATAATCAGAAGCGTCAAGGTTGGCGACAAGTGCCTGCAGTGGTGCATTCGGATCTGCGGTCGGCGCAGGGATCGTGTCGAGAATTGCGTCTAGCAAAGGCACCAAGTCAGCATTTTCTGCCGGCATGCCGATGCCCTTCATTGATCTTCCGTCACGTGCAACCGCAGAAATAACCGGAAAGCTCAGGTGATGATCATGATGCGCCAGGTCGAGAAAGAGTTGCTCAACTTCATGGAGGACTTCGTCTGGTCGGGCATCGGCGCGATCGACCTTGTTCAGAACTACGACCACCGGCAAATCTCTGGCCAATGCTTTGGACAATACATATCGAGTTTGCGGTAGCGGGCCTTCGGCGGCATCGACCAAGAGCAGAATGCCATCAACAAGTGCGAGTGCTCGCTCAACTTCACCACCGAAGTCGGCGTGACCTGGAGTGTCTACCAAATTGATTTTTGTTCCCCGCCATTCAATTTCGGCGGCTTTCGCCAGAATAGTGATACCGCGCTCACGTTCCTGGTCGTTTGAATCCATTACGCGATCAACAACTACTTGATGCGCGGCGAAAGTTCCACCGCTCTTAAGAAGAGCGTCCAACAACGTGGTTTTACCATGGTCTACGTGCGCTACTAGCGCGAGGTTGCGAATGTTATTAATCAGGTTCTCAGTTCAGTTTCAGGAAATATCTTCGTCCGTGTCATCGGCTATTTCATCGCCGTTTTCATCGAACCTGACGCCATAGCGTTCAGCAATAGCCGCATATTCATCTTCTTGTGATTTCGACTTGCTTTCTTTGGTAACGCCAAGATCTTCGGCTGACGGACCCGTTTGTTTCAGGCGACGCGCTTCTTCAAATCGACGATGACGACCCTTTTTCACGGTAGGGCTCCAAATTTCTCTGGGGCGATCACCGTTTGGTTATCGCCTAGTTGATAGACATTGGCACGAATACTAGCGACTCTGCCTTGATAAAAGGTGGATCTACAGCTGTTTTGTTACTTGCTGGCTTCAACAAGCTTGAGATGTCCGTCACGATCGACGCTCAAACCGACATCCCCATTCAAAATTCGGTTCAGATCATCTCCGATCAGAGTTGCGCGCCAACCTTGAACGAGCCTCGCATCGGCCGACTTTCGCAAAAACGCAGTAATGTCGCTGCGCGTCGCCAGGAAAGTCGCATCAATCTTGTGCTTGCGTGCGAGTTCACCAATCCACGCAGTGATCAAAGTCAGGGCGGGTCGAGCCCATTTATCCACATCGTCGACATCGTTATTCGGTAATTCGATATGTTGCTTTGCGCCGTCTCGTATCGCGGCCATGATTTCTCGGCACGAATCAGCAGACAAATGACGATCATCAACACCACGAGTCGTTGCCAACTCCTCAACATTTTTTGGTACGCGCTGAGATATGCCTAGCAACGCCATATCGCTCATCACACGTCTTGGTGGTGCGTCGTTGCGCATTGCTTTCTCCTCTCGCCATTTCGCCACAGATTGAGCCACTCCACGAGATTGTCCTTTTAACGCCCTTGCCTCCTTAAGTTTCAACCATGCCAAACCCGGATCTTGCGGACCCTGCGGACGTTGCACAAGATCTCGACAGGCATCAGTCACCCATTCAGAGCGTTCAAGTTCTTGCAGTTGCCTTGAAATCTCGTCGTGAAGGTCAAACAGATGCGCCACATCATCTGCGGCGTAACTGCACTGTTGACTGGTCAAGGGGCGACGCAACCAATCAGTAAGGCGATCCCCTTTTGACAGTGCAACTTTCTTGAATGCCTGAACAAGTGTTGCCAATGAAGGCGTTGAGTAACCGATGAAACCAGCGGCGATTTGACAATCAAATATGATTTTCGGTGCGGCGAGTGCCGCGTGACGCAATACTTCCAGATCTTGCTGGGCAGCATGAATAACAGCCAGAACATCGCTTTCGAAAAGTTTTCCCAGGCCCCGCGGATCAACCGCCAATGGGTCGACTAGAGCCGTGGTGCTACCCCATTTTAGTTGAACAAGTGCGAGCTTCGGAAAGTATGTTTTTTCTCGATGAAACTCGGTGTCGATTGCGTATCTGTCGGCTTTCAAAATCTCGGCAACTATTTGAGCAAGTGCCGATTCGCTGTCTACCCACTCAAAACTCACTCGGGCGACCCGCCTATGACAACGTCGTTACCGGCATCGATCCATCCCATGGTCCCTCCAGCAACGTTCTTCACGTCGGTCAGACCGAAATCAACACACAGTTCACAGGCTTGCATGCTTCGTCCCCCACTACGGCAAATGAAATAGGCGGCCCTATTGGGAACCTCGTCAATTCGACTTGCGAATTCGCTGAGTGGAATATTTTTTGCACCCGAGACATGACCAGATTCGTATTCATCAGGTTCACGCACATCAATCAACACCACGGTGTCGTTGCGAATTTGCGCGAAAGCAGCAATAGAAACTTCTTCAATTGGCATCACTCAATCTTACTTCTTCGTCTTACTATCTCTATGTCTGAATCTGACCCGGCTCATTGACATTGATCAGAGCGCTATTCGGTAGTTGAACAAATTCAATCTTTAATTTTTCGCTGACTTTGTGTATCGCACGCTCTCCTGTTTCGAACTCGCGCTCCAAAAATTCACAAACCGAAATTCGCCAGGTACTGCACAGCCACTGTGGCGACTCAGTTTTGGCTGTGCGCAAATCAAAACCATTCGAGATATTGCTCAAAAGATCACATGAGTACTCATCAATGTACGGAATATCGCATGGAAGAACCATTAAATTTTCTGTGACGCATTCACGCATCGCGGTTATCAATGCTCCAAGCGGACCCGAATCGGGATACCGGTCCTTTATATTTCCCACTCCCCATCTGCTCGCGTCATTGGGGTTACCACCGACCAAAGAAAGATTTTTGAATCCGGCATTTTTCAGGGTGTCAATAATTATCTCACCGAATTCAACGCCGTTTATCTTGGCATTGATCTTCGACGAGCCAAATCTCTTGCTCTTTCCTCCAGCCAAGATCACCACGCTCGTACTATCTATGTGGTTCATCGCAGCAAATGATTTGCATCTCCGCTCGGATCGCACTGGATCAAGAACTGTTCGCATCTAACCGCTTCTGGCATCTCACCGATCATCCGTGCTTGTTTGGCGAGACCTGCAAGACATCTCAAAAAACCTCTGTTTGTTTCGACGCCCCAACGCACGTAACCCGACCCACGCCACGAATTCGCTCGCAGACTGTCCAGTCCTCTGTGATAGCCGACTCGGTACGCCATATATGCATCGATTCCCTCGCCGCTTAGATCACCAATCGTCGCCCAGCCAGCCAAAAAAGTCGGGTATTTTGAGACGACGTCACAAACTGCTTGTCTGCGCTTGGTAATTTCTGTGGCTAACGCCGCATTCAGCATCTCGATCGCCTTGGCGTCGAATAATGGCAGCCTCGTCTCAGGTGGTCCGCTGGAAGAAAGATTAACTGGTTGATTTGTCATACTCCTGCCACACTAGATGCATGGACATATTCTCGCTTGATTCTGAAAACGCCAAGAATCTTGGGCTCGGGGCGATGGCCCTCAGCGTTTTCGGTGTATTAATCGTGCTCAAGTTCGTTAAGTCGGTGGTCTCAAAAATATTGCTCCTGGTAATTTTCTGCGGGTTGGCATATCTTTCGTTCACCCAGCGAGATGCACTGTCAATTTGCATCGCCAAGCTAGAAAGCACGGCCAAAAATGAACTGATCAACACATCATGTACTTTCTTCGGACAAGAGATATCCCTTAAGGCAGTTTCAGAGTGAGAAACCGTCTCATAACAGATATCTCTGCGCAACTGGACGCGTCACCAACTCCACGGCACCTAGTGGAGTATTTCGTGCGTCAGTTGAAGGAAGCGAATTTCACTGACTCCTCAAATAGTGCCATTTCGGCTACGAAAACTGGGTTCATTTCTACGGCTGGTTCGCTTGTCGCTTGGCGAAGTGGATCGAAAACATCTGAATATGGCTTTCGAATTGTTGGAGCGCACACCGACTCGCCATGTTTGCGAATCAAGCCGAACGCCGACGAACGCAAATTTGGTTTCAACACACTGCTTGTTGAAATTTATGGTGGCCCACTTTTGAATAGTTGGTTAGATCGTGACCTGGGCATCGCCGGTCACGTCGTTACTAAATCTGGCAAGACGAAGTTGTTCAATTCAGTTATTCCAGTCGCGCGCATTTCGCAACTGGCTATTCATCTGGATCGAGAAGTCAACGAAAAAGGCCTGATCCTCGACAAGCAACTACATCTCACACCAGCCTGGTCGACCAGTCAAGACGCTCCAAAGTTCATCGAATGGGTTGCATCATGTGCAAAAACTACGGTTCGTGAAATAGTTCAAATCGAAGCACAACTCTTTGACACAAACCGAGCATCGCTTATCGGCACGGATAGTTCGCTACTCACAAGTGGCCGATTAGACAACCAAGCTTCTTGCTGGGCGGCAATGTCAGCGTTGCTAGAGTCAACCGCCGCACCCGCAACCCAGGTCGTCGCACTATTCGACCACGAAGAGGTCGGCTCAGCAAGCGCGACCGGCGCCGCTGGTCCGCTTTTAGAACATTCTTTGGAGCAGATTGCCTCGAGTCTTAAAATTTCTCGTGTTGGTTTTCTCGAAACGCTCAAGAAATCGAGTTGCATCTCTGCCGATAATGCTCACGCAGTTCATCACAATTATCCCGAGCGTCATGACCTCGCCAACGCACCGATCATCAATCAGGGTCCTGCGCTAAAAATGAATTCGAACCAGCGCTACGCAACATCCGCACAATCTGCGGCGCTGTTCATTCAGTCATGCAAGAAAGCCAAGGTCAAGCATCAGGTTTTTGTTTCGCGAAATAATATGCCGTGCGGCACGACGATCGGACCAATCACAGCCACGCGGCTGGGCATCGACACCGTAGACGTAGGTATTCCGCAACTATCGATGCACTCAGCCCGAGAAGTTTGCGGCGTTGATGACCTCGTATCGCTGCAACTTGCACTAAAGGCCTACTTCAAATAGCCTGGCCAACCTTTTGTTTTGCTTGGTCGAAAACTATTTGTAGTGCTGCGCTGAGTTCTGCCGTTAGGTCCGTGGTTGCGGTGCGTGGTAGTCGACCTGTTTTAGCCTTAGGTGGATAAATCGGGGGTCCAATCACAACTGAACATCTGCGCGGAAGAATCTTTTTTGAGCCTTTCGGCATTACACCCTCGGTGCCTCCAAAACCAACCGGCACGATCGGTACGTCCGCTTTTAACGCCAGATATGCCGCACCGCCAAACAACGGATGAATTTTTGGACCCGACTGCCGAGTCCCTTCAGGGAACATCACAAGAACTTCACCGAGAGCCAAAACGGCGAGGCACCGCTTCAATGCTTCGAGGTCTAAAGTGCCACGGCTAACTGGGAACCCACCAAGAGCTGACAACACCGCGGCGATTGGTCTTATCTTCCATAAAGAATCTTTTCCCATGAATCGCAGACGGCGATGTGTGACCGCGCTGACGATCGGTGTATCGACGTTGGATCGATGAATCGGCGCCAAAATAAAAGCCCCCGATTTTGGAATATTTTCACGACCATAAATTCGAAGTCGAAAATAAATCAGACAAAAAATCAAAATTAAGAATCGGACAACGCGATATAAGACCTTGCCAAGAACTCCTTGTCCGACCAAAAAAGTTCGTACTTTGGTCATGCCACGAATTCACCATTCGCAGTCTTGCTCGCAATCAACTGCTTTAGTTGTGCGACCACATCTTCGATCGCCCGATCACTCGTGTCGACAGTTATCGAATCATTCGTCTTCATCAACGGGCTATCCGAACGCGAAGAATCTCGTTGATCACGCTCGGCAATCTCGGCGGCAATCTGTTGAACATCGCCTCCCGATTGAGCGACACGACGACGGGCTCTCACAATTGGCGATGCTGTCAAATAAACCTTCAATGTCGCATCAGGAAACACAACCGAACCAATATCGCGACCCTCGACCACGCCACCACCATGTTCACTCACCCACTGTCGTTGCCGGTTGCGCAATTCCGTACGCACGAGCGAATTCGTGGCCACAACACTCACACTGCGGGTGACTTCGGGGCCACGAATTGCCGCCGTTGCATCAACACCGTCTATCACTATTGAATCGTCCTCAATCAGCAGCACAGAGTTTCGTGCGATTTCGGCGACGACTGATTCATCGTGAAGTTGAACGTTGCGACTTAGCGCGGCAAATGTGACCGCTCGATACATCGCACCGGTGTCAAGGTATCGCAAATTTAATTTCTTAGCCAACGCTTTGGCAACGGTCGACTTTCCCGCTCCAGCCGGACCGTCGATTGCGACAATGATCATTGCCGAAAAACTGGTGGCCGCATCAATTACCAACTCGTATCTTGCGCGCGACCTTCATCGTAGCCAGATGCACTCTGAACGCCGATCACGGCACGGTCGTGGAACTCGTCGATGCTAGATGCGCCTGCATAGGTACACGATGATCTGACACCTGAAATAATTTGGTCGATGATGTCCTCCACGCTCGGGCGCTGCACATCAAGGTACATCCGTGAAGAACTGATGCCTTCTTCGAAAAGTTCTTTGCGCGCACGATCAAACGCGCTTTCAGTTCGCGTGCGGTTGCGTACTGCGCGATTCGAAGCCATGCCGAAACTTTCCTTGTACAGGCGACCATTTGTGTCGCGCAAGGTATCTGCCGCCGACTCATAGGTGCCGGCCAACAACGAACCGAACATCACGTTGGCTGCACCAGCCGCAAGACCCAGAGCGACATCCCGTGGATATCGCACACCCCCGTCAGCCCAAACATGTTTGTCCAAACCAGATGCAACTTGGGCACATTCCAGAACTGCCGAAAATTGCGGTCTACCGACGCCTGTCATCATTCGTGTCGTACACATCGCGCCCGGGCCCACGCCGACTTTGACAATGTCGGCACCGGCATTAATCAGGTCTCGGGTGCCTTCAACAGTAACGACATTGCCGGCGACAAGTTTCAGGTTGCCGACAGCTTTTCGCACCTCGGTGACAGCCTGCAGCATACGAACCTGATGCCCATGTGCCGTGTCTACGACAATCACATCCACACCCATCTGCTTAAGTTTTTTCGCCCTCTCGGCGGGATCTGCGTTAACACCAACTGCGGCAGAAATCAAAAGCTTGCCATTCTTGTCGATGGCTGGTTGATAAATCGTGCTGCGTAGCGCGCCGTTTCTTGTGATCACACCAACTAGTCGTGAGTCTTTGTCGATCACTGGCGCAACCGTGAGGCGTGCGTCGGTCAGTTTTTCAAACATCTCTTGGGGCGATAGTGATTCGTGCAAGGTCACCATTTCACTGCTCATGACATTGCGAATCTGGGTGAAGCGATCGAACCCGACAGCATCATGCTCGGTGAAAATACCAGCCGGACGATCCTTGTCATCAACCACGATTACGGCGCCGTGACTTCGCTTGTAAATCAAACTTAGAGCCTCGCCAACTGTGCCATCGACTTTCATCGTGATCGGTGTGTCAATCACCGTGTGGCGAGACTTCACGAATCGCACTACAGTCTCAACAACATCTAGGGGAATATCTTGCGGCAACACAACGACACCGCCACGACGAGCCACAGTTTCGGCCATGCGCCGACCAGCAATTGCGGTCATGTTCGAAACCACCAACGGGATGGTCGTGCCGATGTTGTCGGGTGTCGATAAATCAACTTTCAAACGCGAACTAACCGCAGACAGACTCGGAACCATGAATACATCGCTATAGGTAAGGTCGAACGCAGGCGAGTCGTTCAAAAATCGCATCAGTAGTCCTCCAAGTGGGGCTTTTTTGAAGCCTCCATAGGCTACGCCCTGTGGATATAAATGGTGCGAATCCCCCTTTGCTAATGGTCCACGGTTGGGGTGGCTCGCATCAAGAGACATGGCAAAAGTCGGGTGTCGAGCAACTAGTTAATGATGCGGGCACAACCGTCATCGGCGTAGACCTTCTAGGACACGGCACTTCAGCCAAGCCACATGATCCAGCCGAGTATGCCGATCTTTCGGCACCAATTCGAAATGCAATTGGCGCACGCACGACGAGTGTCGATGCAGTCGGCTTTTCGCTCGGTGCAATCGCCCTACTGGATGCTGCGAGGCATAATCCAAAATATTTTCGTCGGTTGATGCTCGTCGGCATCGGTGATGGTCTTCTTGAGCCGCACGATCCGACCGAGACCGCTCGAATCGTCAGTGGTATCGACGGAACAGCAAGTTCAGACGATGTTCTGGCCCGTCAGTTCGGCAACTATGCAAAACGAACCGATAACGATCCTTTGGCTCTTCGTGCGGCGCTATTACGACCGAGAAAAAGTCCACCGACTCAAGAAGATCTTCAAAAGATCGATGCCAAAGTGACTCTCGTAGTTGGCGACCGCGATTTTGTGTTGCCGGCCGATCGTCTCGTGCAATCATTTAATGATTGCAAATTTGTAACCTTAAAAAATTGCGATCATTTTGCATCAACCGAAAATTTTGGTTTCATTGACGCACTTCTCGAGTTCTTTTGTGCGCCATAGCGACACGAACATCTTGAATAGTTCTGAGTCGTCTTCAATAGAAGCCGCCGTCTCAGCACTTCGTGATGATGAGCTCGTAGCGATACCGACTGAGACAGTTTATGGTCTAGCGGCGCGCGCATCAAGCCGAACGGCCGTCAATAAAATCTTCAAGGTCAAAGGACGACCGGCAAACCATCCGTTGATTTTGCATATTGCAAAAACTAGTGACTTAGAAAAATGGGCACAAGATTTGTCGACGGTCGCGAGAACACTCGTCGATCATTATTGGCCAGGTCCTTTGACCATCGTCGTTCAAAGAAATGAAAAAGTCTGCGACGAGATCACAGGTGGACGAAACACGGTTGCGATTCGTTGCCCTGATCACAAAATCGCAACCGAACTTCTCAACCGACTTGACGACGCAATCGTCGCACCTTCGGCTAATCGATTTGGCAAAGTCAGCCCAACAACCGCAGAGCATGTGGCGGCTGATCTCGGAGATGATGTCAAAATCATTTTGGACGGCGGCGAATGTGCGATCGGTCTCGAATCGACGATCATCGACTGCACGACGACTCCGCCGCAATTGCTTCGAGTAGGCGCAATCACGGTCGAACAAATTAAAACAGAATGCCTAATCACAGTCGTCTCGGCATCTGGCGAATCTCGCGCATCGGGGATGCTCGACAAGCACTACGCACCAGAGTGTGAAATCGAACTGTTTAATAATCGAATGCAAGCAGAAACTCGTCGATCCGAGCTGAGTCAACTTGGCACTACTTCTGAAATTCTGGATTTTGGTGACGATTTAGCGCTGTATGCGCGCAGTCTTTATGCTCGGCTTCGTGATGCTGATAAGCGCAATATAGACGTGGTAATTGCAGTCAAGCCGCCTTCCACAGGTATCGGATCGGCGATCAATGAACGGCTAAAGAAGGCTGCTAGATAGCTCAAATCAAAGAGTCGTCAAGAATTGGAGCGTTGATAACAGCAAAGCCATCCGTAGGCTTACAAGTCCAAACCGATGGGTGACAAAATGTCGCCCTACTCCTAGGGGGAGAAAATAAATGAAGAAAAACACAGTACGTCGTTTCGGCGCGCTTGTTGTTGGTCTCAGCCTTTTGGCTGGAGCTTGCGGCAGCGATGACGAAGCGGCAACAGAAGAGACGACAGCAGAAACTACGGCAGAGACGACAGCACCAGTTGTCGACGAAGCTGGCAGCGAACTGTCGGGCATGAAGGGAACAACTCCACTTGTGGAGCTCACTTCAGAGTTCAAGGATGCAGTTAACGCATTCTGGACAGGCAAAGGCAACGAAGCCCTCACCGACTTCAACTACACAGCTGAATCATTTGACGCTGTATTGTTGATCGCTCTTGCAGCAGAAGCAGCAGGCACAGACGGCAGCGCACTTGCTGACCAGATTGTTGCTGTTTCAAAAGATGGCGCAAAGTGTTCACCAGCAACCTGGGCAGACTGCATCGCAGGTGTCAAGGCCAAGAGTGACGTTGACTTTGATGG
>CAMDEC010000052.1 GCA_945893395.1 Bifidobacterium breve | reverse complement strand
GCCGAAAGATCGCGAGCGATCGGCAATGTCATGCCAACTACTCCGCCCTTTGATGCCGAGTAAGAGGCCTGACCGATCTGACCGTCATAAGCGGCAACCGATGCAATGTTGACGATTGCGCCGCGCTCGCCGTGTTCGAGAGGTTCGGTGGTGCTCATTGCGGTGCCGACGATGCGAATGCAGTCGAATGAACCGACCAAGTTGATCGCAATAACTTTTTTGAACGCGTCGAGGTTTGCTGCCGATTCGTAAGAACCGTCTTTGCCGACGGTGCGTTGCGCCCAACCGATGCCGGCTGAGTTCACCAAAACACGAACTGGACCCATTGACTTGGCCATCTCGGTGGCGTTGATTATGTCTTGTGTATTTGTCACGTCGACTTTGCAATATGCGCCGCCGATTTCTTTGGCGAGTGCATTGCCTTTTTCTTCTTGCACATCTGCCACGACCACTTTTGCTCCGCGAGCGGCCAACATCCGTGACACTGCTGCTCCGATACCTGATGCTCCACCTGTAACTATCGCGCTTACGCCTTTAATGTCCATGCATGCAGACTACGCAAATCGTGCTCGCGCGAGCAACTTGAGCAAGGGCTAATTCACGCTGAGCGACGCAGCGACCGCTAGTTGATCGACGAGTTCGTTCATCGGTTCGCCGTCGTGCGCTTTGACCCATCTGAAAGAAACATCGTCACGACTGTTGACTAACTCGATTAGAGGTTCCCATAGGTCGCGATTGGCAACTGGTTGACGCTGTGAGTTTTTCCAACCGCGGCGCTGCCAACCCATCCACCACTTGTCACGAAAACAATGCACGACATATGTGCTGTCGCTGACAATTTCAATCGGTTCGCGAAAATCTGAATATGTGCGCAGGGCGTTGATCACGGCGAGCAACTCCATTCGCTGATTAGTTGTTTTCGGCTCGTTGCCAAAACCGCATGGCTCGCCCGTTGGCGCAACTGCCCACGCCCACCCACCAGGACCAGGGTTGCCCGAACAAGCACCGTCGGTGTAGATAACAATTGACATTCCTTCAATACTTGCGCAAACTTCAGGTGAATAGCGACATACATCTGTGCAGTATCTAAATTTTCTGCGAGACTAGCCATGTGCTGTTTGACGGATCAATACATCAACTGCCAGATACCGACCCAGGCGAAACAGAAGAATGGCTCGACTCGCTTGATGCGGTGGTCGAAGTGCAGGGCAAAACTCGTGCGCGATATTTGTTGTCGCGACTTTTAGAGCGTGCACGCGCGAGTCAAGTTAGTTTTCCGGCGACGGTTTCGACGCCATACATCAACAGCATCTCAACCGAATACGAACCATGGTTTCCGGGCGACGAACATCTCGAGCGAAGAATTCGTGCCTACATTCGCTGGAACGCCGCCGTCATGGTTGTGCGTGCGAACACGAAAGCCGAAGGCATCGGCGGGCACTTGTCAACATTTGCTTCGTCGGCGAGTCTCTATGAAATTGGTTTCAACCACTTCTTCAAGGGCAAAGACAGTGGTACACCAGGTGACCATGTCTATTTTCAAGGGCATGCAGCGCCAGGCGTTTATGCTCGCGCATTTTTAGAGCGTCGACTCAACGAAGAAGATCTAGATTCGTTCAGACGCGAAATTGGTCGCGAGGGTCGCGGCTTGTCGAGTTACCCGCACCCGAGATTGATGCCCGAGTTCTGGGAGTTTCCGACTGTGTCGATGGGTCTTGGACCGTTGACGGCGCTCTATCAAGCGCGGTTCAACAGATATTTGATGAATCGCAAAATTGATGACACATCCGCAAGCCGAGTTTGGGCGTTCTTGGGTGATGGCGAATGCGATGAACCAGAAACACTTGGCTCGATCTCACTTGCCGCACGTGAGCAACTAGACAACCTGGTCTTCGTCGTGAATTGCAACTTGCAGCGTCTTGATGGACCCGTGCGCGGCAACGGAAAAATTATCCAAGAACTCGAAGCGACATTTCGTGGTGCTGGATGGAACGTGATCAAGGTGATTTGGGGTTCGAAGTGGGACGAACTTTTGGCGCGCGACACATCGGGTGCGCTGCTCAACAAGATGAACACGACCGTTGACGGCGAGTTTCAGCGCTACACGATCGAAGACGGCAACTATATACGTGAAAACTTTTTCGGACCAGACCCGCGTTTGCGCGAGATGGTCAGCCACCTGTCGGACGCAGACCTGCAAAACCTGCCGCGTGGCGGTCACGACTATCGCAAACTGTATGCGGCGTATCGTGCGGCAACTGAAAATGCTGGATCTGGTCGACCAACAGCAATTTTGTGCAAGACCGTGAAGGGTTGGACACTCGGCGACGACATCGAGGGTCGAAACGCGACACACCAAATAAAAAAAATGAGCGATGCACAGTTGAAGACATTGCGCGACCGTTTGCATTTGAACGAAGAAATTTCTGACGCCGACCTCGAGGCCGAAGATCCGCCGTACTATCGCCCACCAGTCGACAGCGTCGAATATCAGTACATGATCGAACGTCGTCGGGCGTTGGGTGGAGCATTGCCACGACGTACCACGACAGTGCGCAAAGCAATTAGTTTGCCGAGTGACGACGCGTTCAAAGAATTTGAGAATGGAAGCGCGACACAGAGCGTGAGCACGACGATGGGCTTCACGAGACTGTTGCGCAACTTGGCACGCGACAAAGACTTTGGTGAACGTGTCGTGCCGATTATCCCTGATGAGGCGCGTACATTCGGTATGGATTCGCTATTCAGCGAATTAAAGATCTATGCGTCGCAGGGTCAGAAATACGAACCAGTTGATCACGACATGCTGCTCAAATATGCCGAAGCGAGTGACGGTCAAATTCTTGAGGAGGGCATCACCGAAGCCGGCAGTCTGGCGAGTTTTATTGCTGCTGGCACGAGTTACGCCACCCGTGGCGTGCCGATGGTGCCGTTCTACACGTTTTATTCGATGTTCGGCTTTCAGCGAGTTGGCGATTTAATTTGGCAAGCCGCCGACGCTCGAGCCAAGGGCTTCTTGCTGGGTGCGACTGCCGGACGCACGACCCTGCATGGCGAAGGTTTGCAACACCAAGATGGTCACTCGTTGGTTTTGGCCAGTACGGTGCCCGCGTGTCGCGCATATGACCCGGCATTTGCGTATGAAGTGGCAACGATCGTGCGTGAAGGCATCAAAGAGATGTACGGCGATGCACAGCGTGATGTGTTTTATTATTTGACTCTGTACAACGAAAACTATCTGATGCCAGCGATGCCAGAATCGCGTGATTCGACAAAGAGTATCGCCGAACAAATTATGCAGGGTCTCTACCTATGGAAACCGGCACCAACTGCTAAACATCGTGCGTCGATTTTGTTTTCTGGCTCGGCACACACCGCGGCAAGCGCGGCAGCGGCTGAATTGCTCGAGAGATATGACGTGGGTTGCGAACTTTGGTCGGCAACTTCATATAAGTCATTGCGTGAACAAGCAATCGAAATCGAACGTTGGAACCGCCTGCACCCCGAACAGCAGCAACGCCAACCACTCGTCACCGAGTTGCTGGACAGTGGAACGGGACCAATAGTGGCAGTCAGCGACTTTATGCGCATCGTGCCCGAGCAAGTGGCGCGATTCGTGCCGAGTCGTTCGTTTACACCACTGGGCACTGACGGCATGGGCCGCAGTGATACGCGCTCGGCATTGCGTCGCCACTTTGAAATTGACGCACCGCATATCGTGGTGGCTGTACTGCACGAATTGTCGATCGCAGGCGAAATAAAATCTGAGGTTGTGAGCGAAGCGATCAAGCGACACGGAATTGATCCAGAAATCGCATTCGCGCTTCATCAATGACGCGCACACTTTATATAACTGGCGTTGAGAGCGCCGACGCGCTATTGAATCGCGATGGCACTGCCCTGATGATCGGCATGTTGCTTGATCAGCAAGTGCCTATGGAGTGGGCGTTCACTGGGCCGTATACGATTCGCAAACGACTCGGGCATCTGAATGCCAAGCGCATCGCCACCATGGACGTCGACAAGTTTGTCGCGATTTGTTCTGAGAAACCGGCGATACATCGGTTTCCGAGATCAATGGCGACGCGAATTCATCAGTTGTGCGTTGCGCTCACCGAAAATTACGGCGGCAAGGGCGAAAATGTTTGGCGCGATGTCGACGATGCCAAAGAACTAATGGCACGGTTGCGTCAACTGCCCGGATACGGTCAAGAAAAAGCCGAAATCTTTATCGCGTTGCTAGGCAAGCGATTTGATGTGCGTCCGAAAAATTGGAAGAAATACGCTGGCGTGTTTTCTGATGCCCGACCAAGAAGTGTCGCCGACATTTATTCGGCGGCGACTCTGTTGAAAGTGCGCGGTTTCAAACAGATGCAGCGCGCTCGCGACACAGATAAACAAGATCGACCACTGGCGCGCAGCAAGAGCCGAGCCAAGAAGTGACCGTCCTCGTAACGGGTGGCGCCGGCTACATCGGTGCACACACGGTGCGCGCATTGCGTGCTGCGGATCGCGAGGTCGTGGTGCTAGACACGCTTGAGCGCGGCAATCGCCAAGCCGTAGTCGACACAGAATTGATTGTTGGCGACACTGCTGACCAAAGACTTGTTGCCAAGATCTGCAAAGACTTCAAGATCACGAGTGTGATTCACTTTGCGGCATACAAAGCCGTCGGTGAATCAATGATCAAGCCCGAGATGTATTGGAGCAACAATGTTGCTTCGACTGAAAAACTCTTGGCCGTTCTGGCTGAAAATAAGGTCGACAAGTTCGTTTTCTCTTCTTCGGCTGCCGTTTATGGCACGCCAAAATCTGTGCCAGTTACCGAATCTGCGTCAGCAGCCCCCGAAAGTGTCTACGCCGAAACGAAACTTGCCGTCGAAAAATACCTCGGCACACTGACGCTGAATTCGGTTAGTTTGCGGTATTTCAACGCCGCTGGTGCGAGCAGTGACAACAAAATCGGCGAAGACTGGTCGGCATCTCAAAACTTGATACCTCAAGTGATGCGCGCGCTATTGGATAGCGCGTTCAAATTTGAAATTTACGGCAACGACTACGACACGCCTGACGGTACGTGCATTCGTGACTATATCCATGTCGAAGATCTGGCAACAGCTCACTTGAAAGCGCTTGAGTATCTTGAATCAGGTGGCAGAACGCTGGTCTGCAACATCGGCACGGGCCAAGGCACTTCTGTCACCCAGTTGATTGATCTCACCGAAAAAATTGCGAACCGCAAAGTGCCGTTCACGGTCGCTGCACGTCGTACTGGCGACCCAGTGAGTGTTTATGCGGACGCGAGTCTTGCCGTTAGAACTCTGGGTTGGCAATCGACCAGAAGTTTGCACAACATTCTCGAGTCTGCTTACACCTGGCACAGCACCCACCCGAATGGATATCGCTGAGAACTTAATTTGGCATGTTCGATCGCTGACGATCGAGCCAACCCAACAACACGGCAATCGCTCGCGGATCATGACGCAAACGATGACCAGCACCAGGAATAACTTGAAGTTCTGCCGAGCCGTGGGCTTCGGCGAGAACTCTTGAGTCTGCGGTTGGTACGGCTTCATCATCGTCACCGTGCAGTAGCAACAACGGGCGCGGTGCAAATCTGCGCGCGGCGTCCGTTGGTCTGAAGCGACGCAATTCGCGCGACCATTCGTCAAATGAATCAGGAAAGTTTGGTTTATGAATCGCACCAACTTCGCGCACGTGTTCTAAGAAACGTCGAGGTTGTGCGGCCCAATCATCAAAATCGGCGCGGGGGCCGAGCAATGCGCAGCCGTTTATCCGTGGATCATCGGCGGCCCCGCACAAAGCCAGCGATGCACCAGTGTTCGTGCCGACACGCCAAATGCCACTCGGAGTGGCTTGCTCTACAAGATGATCGATGGCCGCGCGAAGATCGTCAATCCAACCTTGCATTGAAAAGTCGCCTTCGCTGCCACCACAACCGCGAAAAGTGAAAGTCATCGCCGCCCAACCCAACTCGTTGGCGACGCGATCGATTAATTCTGGAAATGTGCTCGCCGAGTGTCGCGCGTCGTTGAGTGCAACCGGAAAACCATGACACAACAACATGCCTGGTATCGCGCCGGTCTTGCCTGAAGGTTTGGCAAGATAACGCGCTAACGAAATGCCACTTGAAACAAAAGACCCGTTCACAGTTGTGGCGCTCGGTCAGTGTCTATGAGTGGGGTTTGAGATGACGGCGAGTCTTGCCTTCAGTAGCCAGCGTGTATCCGCGATTGCGCGCCTCGGGCAATGTGTCGGGAGCAAAACAGATGCCAACTTCGCTGTTGCAGATTTCTTCGATCAATCCCGAATATTTTGCTTCATCAAGTGAGTCGATGTCGTAGACGAATTGGGTTCGTTTGTCGCCCAGATAACGCGTATGGGCAAATCGAGTCGGTCTTTGCATGATTCAAATCTAGCCTTCGGCTCATTTTCGCAGTTGGCTTGGTGATTAGTCTCTAATAATGGCAAGTTCGCAAAGCAAGGCACAGAAGATCGACTACTTCTTTGACATCATGTGCCCGTGGGCGTATCAAACTTCTATTTGGATACGCGAGGTGCGGTCACAGATAGACCTTGAGATCAACTGGCGATTTTTTAGTCTTGAAGAAATTAATCGCGAAGAAGGTAAGAAGCACCCATGGGAGCGCGATCGTGCCTATGGTTGGACCCCGTTGCGAATCGCGGCTTGGTTGCGTCGCATTGATGTCGACCTCTGTGACGATTGGTATCTCGTCGCGGCCAAGGCATTGCACGAGGATGGATTGCGACCTTACGAGGAAGCGACCGCTCGCGAACTGTTGGCAAGCATCTCTGCACCTGAAAATACCTGGGATGAAGCGCTCGCCGACCAAACAACCCACGATGATGTGCGTCGCGATCACGAAGAGTCGGTCGTTAAATTTGCGGCGTTCGGTGTGCCGTTGATTGTTTTCGAAAATGGTCGCTTTATTTTTGGTCCGGTTGTGGTGCCACCACCACGCGGCGAAGAGGCGATGAAACTATGGCGACTTGTGAATGACTACAGCGAGATAAACGGTTTGTATGAAATCAAAACTCCAAAGACGAACAAAGACTTGGAAAATATTGCTGAAGTCTTTTCGCCATACATAAAAGCGCGCGAATGGCGCACCGTGCAGACACCAGCACCATGAACGATCTCGACTACAAACTGTCGCTGCGTTGTCTGTTCGAAACTTGGCAGTCGATGCAGACGCTTGGCGAAACGCTGACAGAGACCGAATGGAAAACAGCAACTGCTTGCCCAGGTTGGTCGGTGCAGGATAATTTGTCGCACATAATTGGCACTGAGCGTGCACTCGGTGGGTTCGGCGGAATTGAACACAAAGCCAAAAATCTCGAGAATGTTAAGAACCCGATCGGCGAAATGAACGAACATCAAGTAGATGCTCGGCGACACTTGTCAGGGGCGCAAGTTTTGAACGAATTCAAAGAGATCGTCGTGTTGCGAAAGTCTTTTCTTGAAACGGCGCCAGAGAACTACTTCACCGATGAAACGATGACGCCAATGGGCAAAGCCCCGATGGCTAGTTTCTTGAGCATTCGAGCAATGGATTGTTGGGTGCACGAGCAAGATATTCGCCGGGCAATCAACAAGCCAGGCAATCAAGTGTCGCTTTGCGCAGAACTAAGCGTTGACCGACTGTGTCGCACTTTGCCGATGGTCGTTGGTAAACGGGCGAAAGCGCCCGAAGGTTCTGTGTCGGTCGTGAAGATAACTGGGCCAGTTCAAAGAAATATCATGATCACAGTGAAAGACGGTCGCGCGGCGGTTATTGAATCTAGTGACGTTGCACCAATCGTTGAAATTGAATTTGACAGCAACACTTTTAATCAGCTCGCCACTGGTCGCGCCACGAGCGATCAACTACGCGAGAAAATTAAAATTGTTGGCGATGTTTCGCTTGGCGAACTGGTTGTTGGCGCGCTGAATATGATGATCTAACCGCGTCTGACTCAGTTAGATATCCTTAACTAGTCATGGTGTCGCCTACTTTCGACCCTGTTGTCGTGCAGAAGAAGTTGGAAGTTCTGGCCGAACGCGACGCCGAATTTGCCAAAATTGCCCAGGCCCGAGAGCAACAGCGCCAACTCGAGCGTTTTGGCGAGGTGCGCGAATATGTATTTCCGCCAAATACGTCGCAAATACACGTGACCAACTGGGTGCACTCAGGCTGGATGCGACCCGCACGATTCGTCTATCGCAATATTCCAAGACCATTGCGCAAGTTGATCAAGAAGCTTTCAGTATGAGTGAATTCTTGGTTGTCACCGACGCCCAAGGCGCAACACTTGACGACTTGGTTGCGACGCATAAATCATTGGTTGTCGCGGGCTCGAAAGATCTCAAGTGGCTGGTCCACGGCGCGGTGCCAGATGCGATAAAACATTTGCAACGTCGTTGGTCGTTTCGCCGCGTGCGAGTCGTGGCGACTGCCGATGACTTTAAAGCCAGCGATTACGTCATTTTTTTGGATAGTGGCGATGGGCTGTATCGCGAATCGTTGGTTAATGTGCGCGAAACTATCCGAAAAAATCCAATGACCGACGTAATTTACGGCGACTCGGCTCACCCGACCGGCGTTAAAGCAGAGCCACTTAGTTTTGTGCGCCGACCAGGTTGGTCGCCTGAGCGATTGCGCAGCCACTGCTACGTTGGCGAAACACTTATTGCTCGAGCCGACATTGTTGAGCGTGCGGGCGGGATAACTGATCTCGTTATGCGACACCCACACGATCGTGCCCTGCGATTTAGCGAATGCGCGAAAAATATTGTGCGGATGCCCGAACTTTTGACGATGGGCAAGAACCGCGACACTCGCCCGTCGGCTTCGCTGGAAGCCGTCGTTGAACACTGCAGGCGAGAAAAAATTGACGCGCATTGCGAATTTGATGGGGCCGTGCCGAGTGTGCGAGTCAAGCGCAACCAGACAACTGAGCCAAGCGTGGCGGTAATTGTGCCGACACGCGGCACTTCTGCCGAGGTTTTTGGATCAGAACGCGTACTTGTAGTCGAGGCCGTGCGCAGCCTGTTTGAAAAATCAACATATCAAAACTTTGAAGTTGTCGTAGTTGCTGACACACCGACACCACAGTCTGTGCTCGACACTCTGCGCGAGATCGGTGGCTCGCGACTGAAAATTGTCAACTATGACCGACCGTTTAACTTTGCTGAAAAAAATAACATCGGTGTTATGTCGTGCGAATCTGATCTGATACTGCTACTCAATGATGACACCGAGATAATCACGGCTGAAGCGCTAGAAATTATGGTGGCGATGTTCAACGACCCGACTGTTGGCGTGGTCGGCCCGATGTTGCTGTTCGAAGACTCGACGATTCAGAGTGCTGGTCATATTTTTAGCCCCGACCCGACCGACCTCTATCGCGCCCGCAGCCCCGAGACGGCTGGGCCGCAAAATTTGTTGCGAGTGCAACGCGAGGTTTCAAGTTTGATCGCTGCGTGTGCCTTAATTCGTCGCGATGTTTTCGAACGCGTCGGCGGGTTGTGCATGGGGTTTCCGGGCAACTGGAACGACATCGATTTTTGTTTGAAGGTGCAACTCGCGGGATATCGAGCAGTGTTCACGCCGCATGCCCACTTGTTTCATTTTGAGTCAAAGACTCGCGTCGCTAAACGAGTTGAAGCCGAAGTCGCCAAACTCGGCGCGAGGTGGGGTTCGGTGCTGGACGATGATCCGTATTTCAACCCGAACCTACAGCGCTACACAAATATTTGGAAGACAGATTCGACTTCGAAACAGTCGCTTGACGAAGCGCTGAGTTTTTTGCTGAAAATCGCCTAGTCGTTTGACTGCGGGCCAATCGCGCCGATTGCGCCGAAATATTCAAGATGCGATTTAACGACATATACGGCGTCGACATCGTCAAGAATCTCGATGTTGTTTTTCTCGGCAGCATCTAACAGATATGCCGTGAGCGTCTGCTCATCAATCACAACTTCATCGACGATGTCTTGCCGTCGATCTACGACGCCTACTGGTTGCAAACCTTTCTCGTGTAACCAACGCATGTGAAACACGAGTAATTTTCGAAGTTCAAAATATGTCAAACGGGCCTGAGTATCGCTCGGTAGGTGATCAGCCACGAACTGAGTGGCCTGCTCCAGTTCATAAACTGCGCGAGGCGCAACACTGTCTAGGCGGCGGGCCTCACGCCCAATAATCACGGCAGCGATGGCAAAAACCAGCACTGCCGCAATGACGATGGCGATGATTAGTACCGCAGACATGCGGTGCGAAAACTTTTAGATGCCGATGCGTTGCGCAAGAAGTTCGCGATGGTAAGTCGGATCTCCGAACAGCAACTCACTCGACTTGGCGCGCTTGAAATAAAGGTGCGCTGGGTGCTCCCAGGTGAAACCGATGCCGCCGTGAATCTGAATGTTCTCAGCAGCGGCATGAAAGTAGGCCTCTGAGCAATATGCCTTGGACAAAGATGCCACCGATGGCAACTCGTCGTTCATTTCGGCGGCGCACCACATGCCGTAGTAAGCCGCTGACTTCGCCGACTCGACTTCAAGCAACATGTCGGCGCACTTGTGCTTGATCGCCTGGAAAGAACCGATCGGCCGACCGAACTGCACACGAACTTTTGCATATTCGACGGCCATGTCGAGAACTTTTTGCGCACCGCCAACTTGCTCGGCTGCTAGTGCGACGACGATCAAGTCGTTGACGCGCGAGAGAACTTCCCAACCTTTGCCTTCGGTGCCGATCAAAGTTGCCGACACATCGGCGAATTCGAGTTTTGCTTGCTTGCGAGTTTGATCCATTGTCGACAGCGCAGTGCGCGTGAGACCCTTGGCGTTGCCGTCGACTGCGAACAACGAAACACCTTTGGCGGTGCGAGCCGAGACGATGATCATCGACGCGGTGTGGCCGTCGAGCACGAACATCTTCGTGCCCGTCAAGGTGAAACTTGAACCCGAGCCTTTGGCTTGCATCGTGACGCCCGATTCATCCCATTTGCCTGATGGTTCGACTGATGCGAGAGTTGCAGTAGTTTCGCCACTGGCGATGCCCGGAAGATATTTTTTCTTCGCGGCATCGTCACCAGATTGCATCAAAGTATTTGCAGCCAAAACAACTGTCGAGAAAAACGGTGCACAAAGCAACGAGCGGCCCATCTCTTCGAGTACGACGCCCAACTCGATGTAACTGAAACCCATGCCACCGAACTCTTCAGGAATGTGAATGCCCATCAGACCCATTTGCGAGCCCATTTGCGCCCACACGGCAGGGTCGAAGCCATTTACAGTTTCCATTTGTTCGCGCACCGCCGTCTCGGGCGACTTGGCATCGAGAAACGCGCGAACGGTTTTGCGGAGCTCTTCTTGTTCTTCTGTAAAGGCAAAGTTCATGGCTATATCTTGCCAGCACACGGGCGATTTTGGCTAATCGGGGCAAACGGCAGAACTAGGGATATCGCCTGAGATAATAGAGCCATATGGCGAATTTGGACCCTGACCCGACTCTGCATTGGCGCGACGCCAATGTCGATGTGCACAAAGTGGTGGTCGGGCCGTTTGACAACAATGTTTTCGTCGTGCGGTGTCGTCGCTCGGGTGATGCTGTTTTGATTGACGCCGCTAACGAACACGAACAATTGCTGCAATTATGTAAGCGACTCGGCGTGAAGCGCGTGCTTGAAACCCATGGACATTGGGATCACATTCAGGCGGTGCCCGCGATGCGTGAGGCCGGCTATGAAGTTGCGGTGACGGCGCTCGATGCGCCACGCTTACGCGAAGTCGGCTACGACGTATTTATTGATGATGCCGAGATTATTGAAGT
>CAMDEC010000051.1 GCA_945893395.1 Bifidobacterium breve | reverse complement strand
GTTCGCCAGACGAGGTGAATGAATCTGGTCGCGAGTTTTCGCGCCGGGTTGTTCCGCACTGCGTTGAGCGCCCGAGCATTGTCAAACCAGAAAGTTAAAATTTTTATGGCAAATGCAAGTGCAGAAAAAATCGCGGTAGTCAAAGAGGTGAGCGAAAAGCTTGCCAAGTCAAATGCTGCGATCATCACTGAGTTTCGCGGAATGACCGTAGGTTCGTTGGCGACTTTGCGCCGCGCACTTCGCCCGCACGGTGCCGAATACAAGGTTTACAAAAATACATTGGCTCGTTTTGCCGCTCGCGAATCTGGCTACGCCGAACTCGAACAATTCTTGAAGGGGCCGGCTGCGATCACATTCGTTGATGGCGATGCTTCGGCTGTGGCTAAGGTTCTCAAGGCTCATGCCAAGGAGAATCCACTTCTGGTGTTGATGGGTGGCGTTGTAGCCGGGAAAGCAGTCAGCGCGAAAGAACTCAAGGCACTCGCCGATCTTCCACCACGCGAAGTCATGCTCGCTCAACTTGCCGGCATGTTGCAGGCACCACTCACCAAGACGGCAAACATGTTCGCAGCGTTGCCGCGCAAGACCGCATATGCCCTCAAGGCACTCGTTGAACAGCGTGAAGCGGCATAAACAACTAATCAAACTAATTAATTAACAAAATAAAAGGAGAAATATAATGGCACTAACAAAAGATCAGATTCTTGACGGAATCTCAGAACTTACGGTTCTTGAACTCAAAGATCTTCTCTCGGCATTCGAAGAGAAGTTCGGCGTAACGGCAGCAGCCCCTGTGGCAGTTGCCGCAGCAGGCGGTGCAGCACCAGCCGCAGACGCAGCCGCAGAAAAAGACGAGTTCACTGTCATCTTGAAAGAAGGTGGCGCCCAGAAAATTGCCGTCATCAAGGTGGTTCGCGAGCTGACACAACTTGGCCTCAAAGAAGCCAAGGACCTGGTCGACGGCGCACCAAAGCCAGTATTGGAAAAGGCCAGCAAGGACGATGCCGCAAAGGCAAAGGCCAAGCTCGAAGAGGCCGGCGCAACCGTCGAACTCGCTTAATAACTCGGTCTGGGTGCCTGGGTCTCCAGGCGCCGACCGGGCGTTTTTGGTCTTTTGGTTGGTGAGTTTCTTATATTCACTGATAGTCTTGAAGACCGCCGTGCAATGCCCCTTGAGTATTTCAAAAGAATTATTCAGTGGGCATTTCGCTCTAATTTTTCTGCTTGCCAATTTCTAACCTTAGGAGTAAAATCGTGGCCCTTCGTGCTGATGCACGCGAGCGATATTCGTTCGCAACGCTTTCTGACGCAATTGAAATCCCAAACTTAATTGGTGTTCAACGCGAGAGTTTTGAGTGGTTTCTTACTGAAGGTTTGCGAGAAGTTTTTGAAGATATTTCTCCGGTCAAGGGTGTCAGTGACGACTTGCAGCTCGAACTCACTTTTGATCCCGATGATGCTGATCTAAACCCGAAGCCAAAATTTACAGAAGCCGAATGTCGCGATCGTGACATGACATATTCGGTGCCGAAGTTTGTCAAGGCAAAGTTCTTGAACCGTCCAACTGGTGAAATCAAAGAGCAGACAGTTTTCATCGGCGACTTCCCGAAGATGACCGACAAGGGAACATTCATTATCAACGGCACAGAGCGTGTCGTAGTTAGCCAGTTGGTTCGCTCGCCAGGCGTGATCTTCGAACCGGGTGAGCGTTTTCGTTTGCGTAATTTGTCGAAGTACCAACTTGTAAAGGGCACGATTCATCCGTCTCGCGGCGAGTGGCTTGAGTTTGACGTCGAGCAAAAACCCGGCAAAGAAGTAACCGCAGGTACCCGAGTTGCTCGCAAGCGTCGCATGGGAATTTTCACGATTATCCGCGCACTTGGCTACGACGAAATTAACGCACCAGGTTTCATCGATCGCTTTGTCAATTATTTTGACTTTCTTGAAGATCAGTGGCGCCGTGAAAAAGTAATTGCCCCAACCCGCGAAGAAGCGTTGCTCGAAATTTACAAGCGCGCGCGACCGAGCGAACCACAAAACGTTGAAGCGGCACGTGTTTATTTCGAGCAAGCGTTCTTTGGCGTGCGCTACAACTTGTCACGAGTCGGTCGCTACAAGTTGAACCGCAAACTTGGTGCTGAGTTGAAGAAGATTCAAGAAATGTTCGGTCTCAAAACTGGTGTCGAACTCGGCAAACTTGATATGCCAACCGATGACCAAGATGTATTAAGTCGCTGCGAAGTTTTGGCGACGATCAGTTACATGTTGCATCTCGTCAAGCAAGAGCCTGGTTATCGTCTTGACGACCAAGACCATTTTGCAAACCGCCGCATTCGTTCGGTTGGTGAACTGATTCAGAACCAAGTTCGCATCGGTCTTTCGCGCATGGAGCGCGTTGTCCGCGAGCGTATGACGACCCAAGACTCCGAGGCGATTTCGCCGCAGACCTTGATCAACGTGCGCCCAGTTGTGGCTGCAATCAAAGAGTTTTTCGGCACTTCACAGTTGTCGCAATTTATGGACCAAGTCAACCCTCTGTCGGGCTTGACGCACCGTCGCCGACTCTCGGCTCTTGGACCTGGTGGTCTTAGTCGCGAGCGCGCAGGTTTCGAAGTGCGAGACGTTCACTTCTCGCACTACGGTCGCATGTGCCCGATTGAAACACCAGAAGGTCCGAACATTGGTTTGATCGGTGCGCTTTCAACGTATGCACGAATTAATCCATTCGGTTTTATCGAGACGCCATATCGCCGTGTGCGTGGTGGCATCGTTACCAACGAAATCAAATACATGGCTGCCGACGAAGAAGAAAACTACGTCGTTGCCCAGGCCAACACACCAATTTTGCCGGATGGCCGTTTGCGCGATGACCGTGTTCTCGTGCGTCGTTCACCACAGGCCGCAAGTTTGGAAGATCTCAAGAAAATGCTTGAAGCCGAAAGTTTCTTCGGCGCGACGACCGACATTGGCTATGTAACACCGGCAGAAGTTGACTTCATCGACGTTTCGCCAAAACAAATCGTGTCGATTGCCACCGCGTTGATTCCGTTCCTTGAACACGACGATGCAAACCGTGCGTTGATGGGTGCGAACATGCAACGTCAAGCCGTGCCGTTGATCCGAGCCGAAGCACCATATATCGGCACTGGTGTCGAAGCGCGCGCAGCACGCGACGGCGCAGACTTGGTGTTGGCAAAAGATGACGGGGTAGTTGAGGCCGTAACTGGTTCTACCATCGTCGTGAAATACGAAAACCTGCCGAAGCGTGAACACGAGCACAAGTTGTTTAAGTTCTTGCGTTCAAACCAAGACACTTGTATCAACCAAGTACCTCGAGTTAAAGAAGGACAAAAAGTCAAGAAGGGCGACCTTCTTGCTGACGGCCCAAGCACGGACGAAGGCGAACTCGCATTAGGCAAGAACCTGCTCGTGGCTTTGCTGCCATGGGAGGGCTACAACTTCGAAGACGCAATTATCTTGTCAGAGCGTCTTGTCAAAGAAGATGTACTGACCTCAATTCACATTCACGAATACGAAGTCGATGCTCGTGATACGAAACTCGGCGCAGAAGAAATCAGTCGTGACATTCCGAACTTGTCGGAAGAAATTTTGGCCGACCTCGACGATCGCGGAATCATCCGTGTCGGCGCAGAAGTAGGTCCAGGCGATGTTCTGGTTGGCAAGGTGACACCAAAGGGTGAAACAGAACTGACACCAGAAGAGCGTTTGTTGCGCGCAATTTTCGGCGAGAAGTCGAAAGAAGTTCGGGATACTTCACTCAAAGTTCCGCACGGTGAAGGTGGCAAGGTAATCGACGTCAAGGTACTCAAGCGCGCTGCTGAGGGCGACGATGAACCAGGCGACGAATTGCCACCAGGCGTGAACCAAATCGTCAAGATTCACGTGGCGCAAAAGCGCAAGATCAGCGTGGGCGACAAACTCGCGGGTCGTCACGGCAACAAGGGTGTTATCTCCAAGATTCTGCCAGTTGAAGACATGCCATATCTCGAAGACGGCACTGCTGTTGACATCATCTTGAATCCACTTGGTGTGCCTAGCCGAATGAACATTGGTCAGGTACTCGAGGCCCATCTTGGTTATTGCGCCCGTTGGGGTTGGTATGACGAAAAGAACGACAAGACGGTTGGGGCGAACCCTGTTCGTGGCACAGAGACCAAGACTCGTCCTTCGACCCCGCCAGCGACATTCGTTTCAACGCCGGTGTTCGACGGCGCGCACTGGGATGAAGACGAGCAGTCGGGTTCACACCCAACGATTCAGTCGATTCTCAAGAACCTGAATCCTGAATCGGTAGATGGCAAACGGATGATCGGCGCTGATGGCAAGACCGTCTTGCGCAACGGTCGAACCGGTTTGCCTTACGACAACCCGATCACGGTTGGCTACATGTACATCTTGAAACTTAACCACTTGGTTGACGACAAGATTCACGCCCGTTCAACTGGTCCATACTCGATGATCACGCAACAACCATTGGGTGGCAAGGCGCAATTCGGTGGTCAGCGATTCGGCGAAATGGAAGTGTGGGCACTCGAGGCTTACGGCGCGGCATATTGCTTGCAAGAACTATTGACGATCAAGAGCGATGACGTACTCGGACGAGTGCGCGTTTATGAAGCAATCGTCAAGGGCGACAACATTCCAGAGCCGGGCATTCCGGAGAGCTTCAAAGTGTTGATGAAAGAAATGCAAGCACTTTGTCTTGACGTCGAAGTTATTTCGCATGAGGGCAAGCAAGTTGAACTCACCGATCTTGACGAAGAAGTTTTCACCGCGGTACGCGAACTTGGCATTGACATCAGCCGCAACGAACGCGGTTCTGATGCCGACGATCGTGAACGCGAGCGTCGTCGAGAGAAGGCTTTCTAATGATTAACCGCAGCATTTCGAAAGGGTTGGCATAAACATGTCAGATGTAGTTACCGACGACACCAAGCGCAAGTTGGACATCAACAGTTTCCAACAGTTACGCATTGGTTTGGCAACGGCCGATGACATTCGCAACTGGTCGCGTGGCGAAGTAAAAAAGCCAGAGACGATTAACTACCGAACACTGCGCCCAGAGCGTGACGGTCTGTTCTGCGAAAAGATCTTCGGACCGACCCGTGATTGGGAATGCTATTGCGGCAAATACAAGCGCGTGCGCTTCAAGGGCATCATCTGCGAAAAGTGCGGCGTTGAAGTAACTCGTTCGAAGGTGCGTCGTGAACGCATGGGTCACATCGAACTCGCCGCACCAGTTGTGCACATTTGGTATCTACGCGGCACCCGTAGTTGGTTGGCATATTTGCTCGGCGGTTTAGAGTCGCGCGAAGAAATCAAAGCCAAGCAACTTGAAAAAGTTATTTATTTCGCTGCCTGGCTGGTCAGCGCCGTTGACGAAGACAGGCGTCATGTCGAGTTGCCAGACCTTGAGAAAGAATATCTTGAAGACCGCGACGAAATGTTGAAGCGACGCGAAAAAGAAATTAAGTTGCGCCAAAAAGATGCTGAGGCTGAACTCAAGCAACTTGAAAAAGATGGGGCGAAAGATAGCGATATTCGTGCTCGCCAAAAGTTGATCGACAAAGACATTCAATTGATTGGCGATCGCCATACGAAAGATCTGGATCGTCTCGAGCGCGCGTTTGAGACTTTCCAGAAGTTGCACCCTCGAATGATCATCGACGACGAAGAACTTTGGCGAGAGATCAAAGACCGTTACGAAGATTATTTCACTGGCGGTACCGGTGCCGAGGCGATCAAGGTCTTAATCGACACGATTGATTTCAACTCGGAAGAGGTGATTCTTCGTGATGCAATCATCAACGGTCTGAACGGCAAGCCGTTGTCGACCCAGCGCAAGCAAAAGGCGATCAAGCGTTTGAAGATCGTCGCTTCGTTCAACCGAAAAGACAAAGACGACCGCTTGGTCAACAACCCCAAGGCGATGATCCTCGATGTGATTCCCGTTATTCCGCCAGAGTTGCGCCCGATGGTGCAGCTCGACGGTGGTCGTTTTGCGACCTCAGACTTGAACGATCTTTATCGTCGTGTGATCAACCGCAACAATCGTTTGAGCCGTTTGCTCGAACTTGGTGCGCCAGAAATTATCGTCAACAACGAAAAGCGCATGTTGCAAGAAGCAGCAGACGCTCTATTCGACAACGGTCGTCGTGGTCGCCCTGTAAGCGGCCCGGGCAATCGTCCGCTTAAGTCGTTGTCAGACGGCCTCAAGGGTAAGCAAGGTCGCTTCCGTCAAAACTTGCTCGGTAAGCGCGTTGACTACTCGGGTCGTTCAGTAATCGTGGCTGGCCCAACATTGCGTTTGCAGCAGTGCGGTTTGCCAAAGTTGATGGCACTCGAATTGTTCAAACCATTCGTAATGAAGCGTCTGGCTGATCAGCAACTTGCGCAGAACATCAAGTCTGCCAAGCGCATGGTTGAGCGTCGTCGCCCGCAGGTTTGGGACGTGCTCGAAGAAGTAATCAAAGAACACCCGGTTCTTTTGAACCGCGCACCGACTTTGCACCGCTTGGGTATTCAAGCCTTTGAGCCGGTGTTGGTTGAGGGCAAGGCAATTCACTTGCACCCACTTGTTTGCACGGCGTTCAATGCCGACTTCGACGGTGACCAAATGGCAGTTCACTTGCCGTTGTCGGTTGAAGCACAAGCAGAGGCTCGTGTATTGATGCTTTCGGCGAACAACATTTTGTCACCAGCATCTGGTCGACCAATTGTTACCCCGCAGCAAGACCTTGTCATCGGTGGTTTTTATTTGACTCGCGATGATTCTGGTTTGGCGGGTGAAGGTCGCGTGTTCAAATCAATGTGGGAGATCACTCGCGCGCTTGACGAAGGTGGTCTGAAACTACACGCCAAGATCAGCTTTGTTGAAATGATTGACGGTGAAAAGACTGAAAAATTCGAAACAACTGCGGGTCGGATGTTGTTCGAGGAAGTTTTGCCTGCAGATTTCTCGAAGCGATTCGGGCACATCACCGCGCCGGTCAAGAAAAAAGAATTCGGCGTCATAGTCGAGCGACTGAGCGACAACTATCCAAAGGCGGTCATCGCTTCGTCGCTGGACGCGATCAAGAACCTGTGTTATCGCTATGCGTCGCAATCAGGTCTGACTGTTTCGGTAGATGATGTTAAGACTCCGGTTGCCAAGCGTGGCATTCTGGACGGCTACGAGAAGCAGGCTGAAAAGGTCGAGACGCAATTCCGTCGTGGAATCATCACCGATGGCGAGCGTCGCAGTCAAGAAGTGCGAATTTGGACTGCTGCAACTTCGGATGTTCAGCAAGCCATGGAAAAAGAGTTTCAAGAATTGCGCTTCAACCCGGTTGACATGATGATCAACTCTGGTGCTCGTGGAAACATGACCCAGATGCGTCAGATTGCGGGTATGCGTGGTCTTGTGGCCAACCCTCGTGGTGACATGATTCCTCGTCCGATCAAGAGCAACTTCCGTGAAGGTCTGCAAACGCTCGAATATTTTATTGCAACTCCTGGAGCGCGTAAGGGTCTTGTCGACACTGCGTTGCGTACTGCTGACTCGGGTTACTTGACACGTCGTTTGCATGATGTGGCCCAAGAACTAATCGTTCGCGAAGATGACTGCGACACAACGCTTGGTGTTTGGGTAGAAAACGTTGGGGCAGATACTGCCAACACTCGCGCCTATCTCGAAACAAAATTGTTTGGTCGTGCGTTGCTCAACGATGTCGAATTATCAGATGGCTCGGTCATGCCGCGCAACACGATCGTCGGCGACGAAGAGATGGCGACACTGCGCAACGACTCGAAAGTCACGCGCGTACGTGTGCGTTCGGTGTTGACATGTGATGCCGAAGTTGGTGTTTGTGCCAAGTGTTACGGACGTTCATTGGCAACTGGTAAAGACATCGAGTTGGGTGAAGCAGTAGGCGTAATCGCTGCTCAATCAATCGGTGAACCTGGCACTCAGTTGACGATGCGTACCTTTCACACTGGTGGTGTCGCTGGAAAAGACATCGCCGGTGGTTTGCCACGCGTTGTCGAACTTTTCGAAGCACGCAACCCGAAGGGTTCGGCACGACTTGTGCCTGTAACCGGTGTTGTGCGAATTCTCGAGGACGAAGGCAAGGGTATTCCGATCAAGTTCATTGATGATCAAGGTCAAGAGATTGAGATCATCTTGCCAACAGGCAGTCGTCCACTCGTAAAGGACGGACAAAACCTTGAGGCGGGCGATCGAATCACCGACGGCCCATTGGATCCAAAAGAGCTAATGGCGATCAAGGGCATTCGAGAAACTCAGCAATATCTCGTTGAAGAAGTGCAAAAGGTTTATCGCGATCAAGGTGTTGCGATTCACGACAAGCACATCGAGTTGATTGTTCGTCAGATGACCCGACGCGTGAGCGTGCAAGAACCTGGTGACACGCATTTCTTGCCGGGTCATCGTGCAGACTCGAAAGAGTTCCGCGATGTCAACCGTGCAATCGTCGAATCAGGAAAGAAGCCAGCCGAAGGTCGCCCAGAGTTGATGGGTATCACCAAGGCGTCGTTGGCGACCGAGTCATGGTTGTCGGCGGCATCTTTCCAAGAAACGACTCGTGTGCTGACTGAAGCGGCGATTGATGGCAAGTCGGATCACTTGGTTGGTCTGAAAGAGAACATCATCATCGGTAAGTTGATCCCGGCCGGTACCGGCATGGATCGTTACAACTTGTTCGATGTCAGCGCGCCAGATTATGTGCCGATGCCTTATTACTCGAGCGATGATGAAGCCGACCCAGCCGCATATTTGGCAGGCTTGCAAGGCAACTATGTCGCCGACGACGAACCAGCCGATGAAGATGTTGCCGGAGACGTTGTTATAGACGCTGAAGCAATTGCCGACGTATCTGGTGATACTTCGGCTGTGGTGGCTGAGTTTGTTCCAGAGGCGGATTCTGCAACTGATTCAGATGGAATCGCTGACGGCAACTCAAATACCGACATCGCTCAATAACCAGATAATCGTCTAGTTAGGGCAGGTTGCCGAGACGAGGCGTTGAACCGTAGTATTCACTGTCCCGTTTGGGGTGGTTTTTAGTAGGTCAGGTCATAAAAGCAATTTAAGAAAAGGTCGTTTGCGTGCCCACAATTCAACAGTTGATCCGTCAGGGTCGAAGCTCGAAGTCTTCGAAGACTAAGACGCCTGCGCTCAAGGGTTCTCCGCAACGTCGCGGGGTGTGCACCCGTGTTTTCACAACTACTCCAAAAAAACCGAACTCGGCCTTGCGCAAGGTTGCCCGTGTGCGTCTAACTAGTGGTGTTGAAATCACCGCATACATCCCGGGTGAGGGTCACAATTTGCAAGAGCACTCGATCGTGCTTGTGCGTGGCGGTCGTGTGCGCGACTTGCCAGGTGTTCGTTACAAAGTCATTCGGGGCGCTCTTGACGCCGCTGGTGTAAAAGATCGCAAGCAATCTCGTAGCAGCTACGGCGCGAAGAAGAAGTAGAGGATTAACTAATGCCACGCAAAGGTCCAGTAGCCCGTCGTGAATTCGCGGCCGATCCTGTTTATCGCTCAGCACTCGTAACTCAAATCGTCAACAAAGTTATGTTGCACGGCAAGAAGAGCATCGCCGAGTCCATCGTTTACGACGCGATGAAAGTCATGGAAACAAAAATGGGTGGCGAGCCACTTACTGCAGTGAAGCGTGCAGTCGACAACGTCAAGCCACCACTTGAAGTTCGCAGTCGTCGCGTTGGCGGCGCAACCTACCAAGTACCAGTCGAGGTTCGACCACGCCGCGCAACAACCTTGGCGATTCGTTGGATCGTTGAGAACGCGCGCAGCCGCCGTGAAAAGACAATGGCCGAGTGTCTGGCCAGCGAATTGATGGACGCATCCAATGGTCTTGGCGCATCGATGAAAAAGCGCGAAGACATGCAAAAGATGGCCGAGTCGAACAAAGCGTTCGCTCACTACCGCTGGTAATCAGCAGAACAAGTTAATAGGTACACCCCCATGCCATCGCGCGAGTATCCACTTGAAAAATACCGGAATATCGGCATCATGGCGCACATCGACGCCGGTAAGACAACCACGACCGAACGAGTTCTCTACTACACCGGCAAGACATACAAAATCGGCGAAGTGCACGAAGGTGCTGCCGTCATGGATTTCATGGTGCAAGAACAAGAGCGAGGTATCACGATTACCGCGGCTGCAACAACCGCAGTATGGCGTGGGCACCGAATTAACATCATCGACACGCCTGGCCACGTTGACTTCACAATCGAAGTAGAGAGATCGTTGCGCGTGCTTGACGGTGCGGTTGCAGTGTTCGACTCAGTTGCTGGTGTTGAGCCGCAGACAGAGACTGTTTGGCGCCAAGCCAACAAATACAAGGTTCCGCGAATGTGTTTCATCAACAAGATGGACCGCACTGGCGCGAACTTCTATCGCACACTCGACATGATTAAAGATCGACTCGCAACAGTGCCGGCAGTTTTGCAGTTGCCGTTTGGTGCCGAGGCAAATTTCAAAGGCTTGATCGACATCGTAAAAATGAAATCAATCGTTTGGGAAGGCGACGAGAAAGATTCACCGTTTCACGAAGAAGATATTCCTGCCGAATATCTCGACAAAGCCAAGCAATATCGCGCCGAGTTGCTTGACCTTGCTGCTTCTGAAGATGAGCATTTAATGGAGAAATTCTTGGCCAACGACGACCTAAGTGAAGAAGATCTTCGCATCGGCATTCGTAAGGGCACTCTGGCATTCAGTTTCGTGCCAATTCTTTGCGGCTCGGCATTCAAGAACAAAGGCGTGCAACAAATGCTTGACGCAATTGTTGACTACATGCCTTGCCCGCTTGATATTCCGCCTGCAGTCGGCACCAATGTCAACGGAGACGAGAACTTGAGTCGCGAACCCGACGAGAAGGCTCCGTTCGCGGCGCTTGCTTTCAAGATCGTGGCTGATCCATTTGGTCGCCTGACATATTTCAGGGTGTACTCGGGCACGATCACCAAGGGTGATGAGGTTTACAACTCGGTCAAAGAAAAGCGCGAGCGCGTTGGTCGGTTGTTGTTGATGCATGCAAACCAACGCGAAGACATCGAATTCGCAATGGCGGGCGACATCGTTGCTGGTCTTGGTTTCAAAGATGTAACCACTGGCGACACGCTGTGCGATCGCGGCAACCCGATCGTGCTTGAGCGAATGATTTTTCCTGAGCCCGTGATTCACGTGGCGATCGAACCGAAGACCAAGAACGACCAAGACAAACTTGGTAAGGCGTTGAAATCTTTGTCTGACGAAGACCCAACTTTTAGAGTGCGCACCGACGAAGAAACTGGTCAAACAGTTATCTCGGGCATGGGCGAGTTGCATCTTGAAATTCTTGTTGACCGAATGCAACGCGAGTTTGCCGTTGACGCAACAGTCGGCAAGCCACAAGTTGCTTATCGCGAAACTGTTACTAAGAAAATCGAAAACATCGAATACCGACACATCAAACAAACCGGTGGTTCGGGTCAGTTCGCCGTCGTCAAAGTGACTATCGAGCCGAGTGGCCCGGGTGGCGGTTATCAATTCGAAGACGAGATCACCGGCGGTCGCATTCCGCGCGAATACATTCAGCCGGTCAACCAGGGCATTCAGTCGGCGCTTGATGCTGGTGTGCTCGCTGGTTACCCAACAGTGGACGTCAAAGTTTCACTGGTCGACGGTCAATACCACGATGTTGACTCGAGCGAAATGGCTTTCAAAATTGCCGGCCAAATGGTCTTCCGTAAGGCCGCACAGTTGGCTCGACCGGTGCTTCTAGAGCCGATTATGGCAGTTGAAGTCGTGACCCCAGAGGACTACATGGGTGATGTAATTGGCGACCTTTCAAGCCGCCGAGGCCGAATTGAAGGCATGGAAGCCAATGGAAATGCGCAAATCGTGCGTTCACAGGTTCCGCTTTCGGAAATGTTCGGATACAGTACAGACCTGCGTTCTCGCACTCAAGGGCGTGCGACTTACACGATGCAGTTTCATTCGTATCAGCAAGTGCCCGAAGCAATATCAACCGAAATCATCAAGCGCGTGCGCGGCGAATAACCGAGCAGGCCA
>CAMDEC010000050.1 GCA_945893395.1 Bifidobacterium breve | reverse complement strand
ATCACCAGCGGTGGCTATGCGCACTACTCAGGCGTGTCGCTTGCAATGGGTTACATACCGGCCGAACTCGCCAAGGCTGGTACAACTGGCTTCGAAATCGAAATCATCGGCAAGATGAGACCAGCAACTTTGCAACTTGAACCTGTGCTCGATCCATCTGGTTCGCGCATGCGCATATAACCGCAATCGCCGCCGCCCGATACTTCACACTGCCGCGCGTAGCCGCGCCAGCGAATTAACTTTGCAGTTGCTTTAGTTTCGCCACTGGAATGTGGCAGCGCATAAAGTGACCAGGTTCGACCTCGGTCAAGTTCGGTTCTTCGGTTTCGCAAAGTGTCTCGTAACCCGAACCTGCCTTGCGCGGGCATCGCGGGTTCAACACACAACCACTTGGTGGATTACTTGGGCTCGGCACCACACCCGTCAATGGAATGCGCTTGCGAATAGAACCATCGAAGTTCGGCACCGATGACAACAACGCTTCGGTATACGGATGAAACGGGCCGTTGAAAACGCGCTGCGATGAGCCAAACTCAACTACACGACCCAGATAAAGCACCGCAATGCGATCAGAGATGTATCGCACCACACCTAAGTCGTGTGAGATAAAAATGAAACTTGTTTTGTCTTGTTTCTGTAAGTCAACTAGCAGATTCAAAATCGCCGCTTGCACCGAAACATCCAAAGCCGAAGTTGGCTCGTCACAAACAACTATCTGCGGAGCACCCGCAAACGCCCGCGAGATCGCCACGCGCTGTTTCAAACCACCCGACAACTGCACTGGTCGCGCACTATGCAACGTCGCCTCAACGCGCATGCCCGAAAGCAACTCGTGTGCTCGGTCGATTGACTCAGAAACACTGAAACTTCGCAAACGCTCTACGGCACGACCAACAATTCGGGTCACACTATGACGTCGGTTCAAAGCTTGATCTGGGTTCTGAAACACGATCTGCATCGCACCAACATCGTGCACATCACGTCGATTCAAAGTCTTGGCCAGACCTTTGCCGTCAAGGCTTACAACGCCACCCTCTTCTGGGGCAGTTAACCCGAGCACAAGTTTGGCAATCGTAGTTTTACCTGAGCCCGACTCGCCAACTAAACCGAGAGTTTCGCCGACGCCAAGCGTCAACGACACGTCGTTGATCACGCGCACTTGATGCCCGTCTTGTGTGAAGACTTTCGACAAGTGACTGACATTCAACAATGTTTCGCCAACCTCATGTGCAGTGGTCGCACTTTGCGATGCGAACTCAATCTGCTCAGCCGATCGCGGCAACGAACTGGCTTTGTCACTAAGAAAGCATCTCGCCACATGATTGCCTTTGATCGTCACCATCTGTGGTTGTGAGCTCTGGCACTTATCTTCGGCTAACGCGCAACGAGCGGCGAAAACACAACCGTCAAATTTTGTGCCAAGTGCCGGCGGTGTACCCGGAATCGTGTCGAGTCGATCAGTGCTCTTATGCAAGCCACCACGCGGAATGCATCGCAACAACCCAACCGTATAAGGATGACTCGGATTGTTGAACAAGTCGGCTGTCGCGCCCTGCTCAACCAAAGCGCCCGCATAAAGCACACCTACGCGATCACACATATGGCGAATCACCCCGAGGTTGTGGCTAATAAATAAGACGGCAGTGCCAGTATCGCGACGCAATTCACGAACTAGGTCAAGAACTTCGGCTTCAACGGTTGCATCCAAACCAGTCGTTGGTTCATCCATTACTAATAGTCGTGGATTCGAAGCCAGAGCCATCGCAATAACAACGCGTTGCGCCATGCCTCCCGACAACTGGTGCGCGTAGCGTCGCAAAACTTGAATCGGGTCGGCGATTTGCACCCTGGTCAAGGCTTGCTCTGCCATCGCTAACGCATCAGATTTTGACACGCCATTAAGTTGAAAAACTTCTGCAACTTGATCGCCGACGCGAATTGTCGGGTTAAGTGCGGTCGCTGGGTTTTGATAAACCATTGAAATTGCCGAACGGCGCAGGTCAGAAACCTGCCCATCGCTCATGTCGACAATATTGTTTCCTTCAAAAAGAATTGATCCACCGGTGATTTTGCCGTTACGTGGCAAATACCGCATTGCTGCAAACGCAGCGGTCGACTTGCCACAACCTGATTCACCTACAAAGCCATAGGCCTCACCAGGCGCAATCGAAAACGAGACATCACGCAAAACCTGACGGTCAATACCGCGCACGGTGTATGCAACTTCTAAGTTGCGTAGCTCAAGTGTTGGTGTCTCGCTCATATTTCGAACACCTCTAGCAAACTGTCTGAGATCAAATTGACGCTAACTGCTAACGAAGCAATCGCCAATGCAGGAAACGCTGTCGCCCACCAAACATTGGCGTAAATACTTCCCCAGTTTTCGGCGATTTGCGAACCCCAGTTTGGTGAACCATATTCAACACCAGCGCCCAAAAATGAGAGTGTCGCAATCGCAAAAATTGCGTAACCAAGTCGGACGGTAAATTCGACGATTATCGGCGGCAAGACATTCGGCAAAATTTCACGGAACAAAATGTGCGGTGTTCGCTCGGTGCGTAATCTCGCTGCCGCGACATACTCAAGTTCTGATTCGCCCAATACGGCAGCACGCACGGTGCGACCAATGTTTGGGGTGAAAACAAATCCAATAACAATCACCGTCAAAGTTGGTGAACGACCTTCAAGTGCCGCGATCGCCAACAACGCAATAATCAGTACGGGTATGGCCGAAATGGCTTCGATCAATCGCATCACGATCATGTCAAACTTGCCTTTGAAGTAGCCAGCGGCAAGACCCAGTGCAGTACCAACCACCGTGCCGAGCGCCGTCGCAGTAAACGACATCACAACAATCAATCGCGTACCAAGAATTACTCGCGATAAGACATCTTGACCGTTGGCGTCGGTACCAAACCAGTATTTTAATGATGGTCCGACCGAGACAAATTCAAAATCTTGATCAGAAGCGCCACGCGGTGCAATCAAGTTGCCAAAAATTGCCAAGATAACCCAAAATGCCAGAATCACTGCTCCGACCAAAAATGTTTTGTTACGCAGCACCAATTGCATGCGCTCACGACGAATCTGTTGACGCTCGGCATTTGATCGCTCGGCAAGGCTGCTTAGTTTTTTTTCGGTCATTCAGAAACCTTCTGTCGAATTCTTGGGTTCAATAGCGCAAATAAAATATCGGCAATCAATTGAAAGCCGACGATAACGAGACTCGAGATAATCACACCAGATTGCAGCACGGCGTAGTCGCGCGCATCAACCGCACCCTTTAAAATCGTCCCGAAACCTGGATAATTGAATACGATCTCAACGGCGATCAACCCGCCAATCAGATATGGCACTTGCGAGGCGATAACCGCAATCGTCGGCAATAACGCATTTCGTAACACATGTTTGGTGACTGCCTTTTTTCGACTAAGGCCTTTCAGTACGGCCGTACGCATATAGTCGCTCTCAAGCGCTTCGATTACTCCCGCGCGAGCGATTCTCGCAATGTAACCAAACAAAACCAGCAACAGTGAGATTGATGGCAAAATCAAGTGCCATATTTGATTCAGGACACCTCTATTGCCTTCTTCTGGAAACGCGGTCACCGGAAAGATCTGAAATGTCACGCCAACCGTCAATACAAGCACGATCGCCCAAACAAACTCAGGGATAACCGCCGCTGAGAGTCCGCCAACGGTGATGACGCGGTCAATTTTTTTACCGCGATTCATCGCTGCGATAACGCCACCGAAAATGCTGATTGGCACGATCAGAAAGAACGCCACCCCAGCCAACTTTGATGAATAGCCGATTGCCGGCAGTAACAAGTCAGCTACAGGACCGCGATATTGCATTGATGTACCAAGATCGCCCTGTAGGAGGTCTTTGATCCAAATAAACAACTGCGAAAGAAGTGGCTTGTCGAGCCCAAAAACACGCCTGAACTCAACTAGATCTTCTTCAGTTGCACCGCGACCCAAATACTGGCGGGCCACATTGCCAGGCAAAATATGTGTCAAGAAAAACACGATCACAGCCACCAAAAAAACGGTAATGACCGACAATCCAAGTCTCTTTAAAATGTACTGCTTCATGACTCTAAGAGTTTATAATCAGCACCCGTTATTGAGACAATCGGCACAAAGAAAAAGAGCCAGGGCTTTTTGCCCTGACTCTCTTCTCTTAAGTTTTAAATTAATTTTGAATGATTATTTTGCGGTACGAGCGTCGTATTGACCCATTCCGTTAACAACCATGCCGGTCAATGACTTTCGACCTGCAGTAATCAAGTTTGAAGTGTAAGCAAGGATGTAAGGAGTCTCGTCGAGCGAAGCTACTTGAATCTTCTTGCTTGCCTTTTTCTTGGCGGCAGGTGTGAGTGCCTGCAAGTACTCATCGATTGCTGCGTCCATTACGCGACTGTCAAGCATTGCACCGCTCCAGTCACCTGTTGAACGCCACTCTCGCATCAAGTACTGGTCTGGAACACCACGACCTGCCCAGTCAACGATTCCCAAGTTCGATGCCAACCATGAGTGGTTGTCGAATTGGTTCACTTTGCCAGGCTTCGATGGGTACGGATCGTATGTGTAGTACACAGCCGAACCACCATCTGAACCGTCAATGAACAAGTTCACCTTGATACCGATTTTTGCAAACGAAGTTTTGATGAGTTTTGCGTACTTGTTGATGTCGTCACGAGCCCAAGTTGACAAGTCAACTTTGAAACCGTTTGGCACACCTGCTTCTTTCATCAATTCTTTCGCCCTTGCGATATCCATCTTGCGCTGTGGCACCGATTTATCTGCAGTGTTGTAAGGATCCATGACGCTGTCGTTACCGACGATGCCACCAATGCCTTTCATAATGCCCGATACATAACCTGGACGGTCAATCGTCAAAGCGGCTGCTTCGCGAATTCGCTTGTCCTGGAATGGACCAAAGTTCGTTCGCATGTGCACGTGTGCAAAGCCGGCTCCGGCAGGCAACGTGTTAATCGTGAACTTTGATTTGTCAAGCGTCAGAGCGTCTGCTGCTTCCATTGCACCGATGTAGTCAAGTTTGCCTGTCTTCAATAGAGGCACCGCAGTTGCTGCGGAGACGAATTGAACCAACTCAACTTTGTTGTATGCAGGACTGAACTTTGAATCCCAGTAGTACGGGTTCTTCTCATAGACCGTGATTTCAGTCGGCGTGTGGCTAACCATCTTCCATGGTCCGGCCGAAATCATTGTCTTTTCCCAACCTGCACCACCGAAGGCCTTGTTCTTGATAATGCACATTCCGTAGCAAGCTGAAGAAACGAAATACGGGAAGTTTCCGTTTGGTTGCAACAAGTTGAACTGCACTGTGTTCGCATCAACTTTTACGACACCCTTTGCATCAAGAATGTTGTCGTAGTTGCCCTTGCTTCGTGAAATACCCTTTGTGATTGTCTTGTCGAAAATCGAAGTGTATGTATAAACGACGTCGTCAGCAGTAAGCGCTGTGCCGTCGTTGAACTTTACTCCTGCACGAATTTTGAAGACCCACTGTTTTGCATCTGCCGATGATGTCCATGACTCAGCAATGCGTGGCTCGAGTTTGCCGTTTGGCAACTGCCAAGTCAGCCACTCGCCAACCATGCTCAATGCGAAAAGACTTCCGCCTGAAGTCTCCCATGGTGCGATTACGTGCTCTTGCTTGCCCGAAGCCAAGCGAAGCGTTGTTGACGCTGCACCTGCTGATGATCCTCCGACCATCTGCGCAAGTGGTATTGCTACACCAGTTGCTGCTGCTGCCTGAATGAAATGACGTCGCGACAAACCTTTCGTCGAAACTTCATTTGAAGTTTGCTCAATTGTTGACATTTTTTCCCCTTGTTTTTTGGATATTGCAAATTGGTGAACTACAAAACAACACACGACCCCACCAAGTCGTCCTGACACTATATGTCAAACGGCAAAGCCTCGCAAGCCCATCCATAATGAGGGCTCAAAGTTGCAGTTGTGATTGATTTATTGCACAAGTTCTGGGGTCAGAATCGGGTTGAATTCTGAACCCAGAACCTTTTATGTATTTGCCTTATCCAGGGGAATTAGTCCCTAGTTAAACCTCTTTTGCCTTACGACAGTCGATTTGCAGCATGCCGTTGATTTCCATGCCGGTAACCGTCTTTCGTGCGGCAGTCACATTGATCGCCGTGTTGACGATCAAATATGGCGTTTCGGCAAGACTGACCTCTTGGATCTTTTTGCTAGCTTTTTTCTTCGCTGAAGCCGAGAGTGCTTGCAAGTAGGCGTCTACTGCTGCGTCCATCTCACGACTGTCAAGCATGCAACCGCTCCAGTCTCCAGTCGAACGGTATTCGCGCATCAGATAAGTATCTGGCACGCCGCGACCTGACCATTCGGTGATACCCAGGTTTGATGCCAACCATGAGTGGTTGTCGAATTGGTTGACTTTGCCTGGCTTCGATGGGTACGGATCGTATGTGTAATAAACAGCCGAACCACCGTCGGAACCGTCGATAACCAAGTTCACCTTGATACCGATTTTTGCAAACGAAGTTTTGATGAGTTTTGCGTACTTGTTGATGTCGTCACGAGCCCAAGTTGACAAGTCAACTTTGAAACCGTTTGGCACACCTGCTTCTTTCATCAGGGCTTTTGCACGAGCAAGATCTTGCTTGCGTTGCGGCACTGACTTGTCGACTGATGGATACGCGTCCATGACACTGTCGTTTGCAATCACACCACCGAGACCCTTGAGCACGCCTTTGATATATCCGACGCGATCAATTGTCAATGCGGCCGCTTCACGAACTCGCTTGTCTTGAAATGGACCAAAGTTTGAACGCATGTGCGCATGCAATCCACCAGCGCCCATTTTCGTAGTAGTGACATTGAACTTTGACTTATCGAGCGCAAGTGCGTCGGCCGCCTCAAGTGCGGCAATGTAATCAAGTTTGCCGGTCTTCAACAATGGCACGGCAGTTGCTGCCGACAAATATTGAATCAATTCAACTTTGTCAAAGCCAGGTTTGAAATTTGTATCCCAGTAGTAAGGATTTTTTTCGTAAACAGTACTTTCAGTGTTGACGTGACTGACCATTTTCCATGGGCCTGCCGAGAGCATTGTCTTTTCCCAACCTGCGCCGCCGAAAGCGCCCTTCTTGATAATGCACATGCCGTAAGCTGCCGATGAAACGAAGTACGGAAAGTTTGCCACTGCTTGGAGCAAGTTGAACTGCACAGTATTGGAGTCAACTTTCACGACACCTTTTGGCTCCAAGATGTTGTCGTAGTTGCCCTTGCTGCGCGAAACACCTTTTGTGATTGTTTTGTCAAAAATTGATGTGAATGTGTAGACCACATCGTCAGCCGTTAGCGCTGTTCCATCGTTGAACTTCACGCCTGAACGAATTTTGAAAACCCACTGTTTGGCATCTGCTGAAGATGTCCAACTCTCGGCAACGCGAGCCTCAAGAAGACCGTCTGGCTTCTGATAACAAAGCCATTCACCAACCATGCTCAAAATAAAAAGACTGCCACCCGAGGTTTCCCATGGTGCTGCGACATGCTCTTGTTTACCAGTTGCGATTTTTAATGTGCCACCGGCTGCACTCACACCTGATCCGCTGATCATTTGAGCTAACGGAATTGCTACTCCGCTTACTGCTGCTGCCTGAATGAAATGACGTCGCGACAATCCCTTTGTCGAAACTTCATTTGTTGTTTGCTCGATAGTTGACATATACCCCCTCGTTTGTTTTTGAAAATGAACTTCTATTCGCTTCGTAATGTGAATAAAATTAATGACCGAGTTCACAGAACGAAAAAACCTTACGTTACTTTTGTTCGTGAACGGTAATTTTTCGGCTATTTAAACTGATTTTGTTGGGAATAGAATCAATGCCCGCTGTGACAAAAAGTAATAGCAGACTGGCTGGGTCAGTCAACCGAGAGTGTTTCATGTCCTTGTTTTGTTATCCAAGCCAAGACAGACGAGGATGCTTCGTTCAGCGACAATCCTTTGCGATAGAGAATCTGAAATGGGTTTTGAGTACGAATCGTTCCTCCAATGCGAACCAATTTTCCGGCGTTCAAGAGATCGGCAACCAAATGGGTCCAGCCGATAGCTACACCTTCGCCGTCGACCGCCGCTTGTAATACCAGCGAATAGTCATTTGATTCGTAAGCCATGTCTAGATTGGCTACCTCAATATTGTTGTGCTCAAACCACATCTGCCAACTAAACCTTGCCGAGAAGCGTTGCTCGAGATTAATCAGTCTCGCTTTAGACAGCGACTCTAAGCCATTTTCATTAAATTGTTCGGCGACGGCGGGAGCCGCAACAGCACCTACTTCTTCGTCGCAAAATCTGGTTGCGACAAGGTCAGGGCGATCAACATTGCCAAGCGGAATCCAGAGATCGGCATCATCGTTTCCTACAGACGAATCCGTGTCACGAGTGATAATTCTCAGATGTACTGCCGGATGTTCGCGCTTATATTTGGCAAGCCTCTGCATCAACCAATATGTAGCCAGCGAAGTTGAAACTGAAAGCGTGACGATCGGGTCATCTTGATTTGGTCGGGCAAGGTCAACCGCTTTATCAATTTCGACAAATGGTTGCGATACTCGTTCGAAAAGGCTCGCCCCTGAGGCCGTCGGCAAAATGCCCTCTGAAGTTCTAATAAATAAGCGCACGCCCAAAGCCTTTTCTAAACGCGCGACCGAATGCGTTATCGCCGACTGACCAACTCCAAGCGAATTTGCCGCGGCGCTAAAACTACCGCACCGAGTTGCAGCGATAAATGCCCGAAGCCATGTATCTGAGACTTCGGCTTTGATATTAGTTTTGTTCATGTCATTTGAAATTATATCCACGAAGATATGAGTCTTATTCGTGCTAAAATTGCTAACTATCAATTATTGTCAATGTGACTATGAATCAAACAACGAATACGAGTAAACCTAAAATCGGATTTCTTGGCTGTGGCAATATGGGCGGACCAATGTGCATTCGGCTGGTTCAAGCTGGATTTCAAGTCACAGCATTCGACATTAGCGAGCAAGCACTTCAACGTGTGGTTGACTATGGCGCGATAGCGGCAAAGTCTGCCACCGACTGTGCAACTAGCGCAGATATTTTTTTAACTTCACTGCCGCGACCAGACCATGTGGAAGCAGTGATGCTCGGCAACAATGGGGCGCTCGAAAGTCTTAAATCTGGCGCAACTTGGGTCGATCTCACGACCAATCGTAAAGATTTGATCGAGGCGATTGCCGCGTGTGCCCCGCATGGGGTTCAAGTCGTTGACTGTCCGGTAACAGGCGCCGTTGATGGTGCACGAAATGGCAAACTTACTTTGTTCATCGGCGGCGATGTCGACGCCGTTGCTCGAGTTACCCCGGTTCTAACTCACCTGGGTCTCGTCATACATTGTGGCCCGCGAGGTACCGGCAACGTGGTAAAACTCGTAACCAACCAATTGTGGTTTATTGCCGCCGCGGCGATTGGCGAAGGTTTCGCAATTGGCATTGGCAACGGTGTAGAACTCGGCACTCTCTGGCATGCAATCAAAGAAAGTGTCGGAGATAGTTTCGTCGCACGTCATGATGCACCTTCAATTTTTGCAGGACACTATGACCCGTCATTTTCGCTTGATCTGTGCATGAAAGACCTCAACTTAATAAAAGAACTAAGTACAAATGTCACCGCATCGTTGCCAATGACCGATGCGGCGAGAAATGCATTTGCGTTGGCTAAAGAGCGCTATGGTCCGAACGCGGCCGAATTGCATGTTGCCAAACGCATCGAGGAGGACGCCAATATCTCGATGCGTCTCGCCGGAGATTGGACACCACCGTGGGAGCAGTAAGTCGCATCTACAGTTCTGCTCAACAACGGCAGACATCATCTCTTGAAACGTTCCACAAAAAAGCGTTCGCGCCACACATTGCTCAGTTGGCGATTGATGTTCCGCAACGAATCTCAGAAATCAACGAAATCAAACTTCGAACGGGTCGACTCGCGAAACTTAAATACGAACTTGCCGCACACGGCTACGGTGCTGCGCTTTTGAGCGATCCGATGAACATCAGATACGCCACTGGTTCGCGCAACATGATGGTCTGGACAATGCATGCGCCAGGACGTTATGTTTTTGTTCCAGTTGACGGACCAGTTGTGATGTTCGAATACGGCACCGGAAAGCACCTCTCCGAAGGTCTTGAAACCATCGACGAACTAAGAGTTGGAATATCTAACTTTTATTTCATGACTGGGCCCAGAGCCGCTGAAAAAATCGCGTTATGGTCTCATGACATTATTTCACTGATGCAACAACACGGTGGCACCGACCAGCGCATGGCCGTAGACCGATGCGAACCGTGGGCGGCCAAACACTTCACGGATGCTGGCATCTCATTGTTCGATGCCCAGGAACCAATCGAGAAAGCCCGCATGATCAAGTTGCCCGAAGAGATTCAATGCCTTCAACTTGCCATTGATGTATGCGATGTGAGTGTCAATCGACTACGCGAGTCGATTAGACCAGGCATTACCGAGAACCAACTCTGGGCGGTGCTTCACGAGAACAATATCGCCCACGACGGCGAATGGGTCGAGTGTCGCCTGCTCGCATCGGGACAGCGCACTAATCCGTGGTTTCAAGAATCTGGCAACAAAGAAATTTGTGCTGGCGAAATTGTTGCGTTTGACACCGACATGGTCGGTCCAATGGGTTATCTCGCGGACATCTCGCGCACATATGTCTGCCCAGGCAAATCGCCAACTTCAAACCAACGAATGCTTTATGACATTGCACAACAACAATTGCTCACCAATATCGAATTGATCAAGCCTGGTCTTTCATTTCGTGAATTTTCAGAAAAGTGTTGGCCGGTGCCTGAGAAATTTCTTCCCAATCGATACATGATGATGGTGCATGGTGCCGGCATGGTCGATGAAAGCCCGACAGTGGCCTACGCAATTGACTTCGACGACTGGGGCTATGACGGCGTATTCGAAGAAAACATGTGTGTTTGCGTCGAGAGCTACATCGGCGAAGTTGGTGGCAAGGAGGGCGTGAAAATCGAAGAACAGGTTTTAATTACTAAATCTGGCGCAGTTCGAATGTCTAATGTGCCACTAGTTGACGCTCTAGAAATTTAATTAGACGATCTAAATAGCGACTAGGCGCTGACGCGGTCTGAGGCCATTTTGGCCCCGACCTTGCCGATGCGCTCAATGCGCTTAAATAACGCTTCTCTCGCTTTTTCGGCGTCATCGGTCAAGCCAGTGAGTTGCTCAAGTTTCCAATGGCGCATCACGACAGGTTGCAAGATCTGGTCGTGGTGAATTAACAAATCATAAATGCCGATGCGAGCAATTTCTCGCGACAAACGCTCAAAATCAGTGATGCCAGTGCCTGGCATCGCGAACGTTCGCACCGCTCGCTCGATGCCAATAACCATGTTCGATGGATCAACTGCGATCGCTGCGGTTGTCAAATCGCGGTAAAACAAATAATGCAAATTTTCATCGTTGCCGACCCGTGACATTATTGCTTCACCAACTTCATCGTTCATCATCTTGCCCGTGTTGCGATGGGCGATGCGAGTTGCAAGTTCTTGCATACTCAAATATGCAAGTGCCTCATAAAGATCTAACGGCGCTGGTACTTGCCCACTACGCACTTGTTGCATTCGTGCACGCTCTAGCGCAACTGGGTCAATTGCCCGAGTCACCGTGAGATAGTCGCGAATGACAATTGAATGTCGGCCTTCCTCGGCTGTCCAATTGCGACCCCACTCACCGTAAGCACCGTCGTTGCCAAACAACTGATCAATATCGCGAAAGTAATAAGGCAAATTATCTTCGGTCAATAAATTTACGTAAAGCGATGCTCGAACGGCATCTGACATTTCGTTGCTAATAGCCCCAAAATCTGTATCGCTATCTTTCCATTGTTCGCCAGACACGAAATCTTTACCGCGACTATACGGAACCATCTCATGTGGAAACCATTCTTTAGCAACACCGAGATGACGATTTAATAACTCGCCAGCGACTGGCTCGATTTCTCGCAAGAGTCCGCGTTCGTCCATGCTTAAACCCTAACTCGTCAGAACATCTACAAG
>CAMDEC010000049.1 GCA_945893395.1 Bifidobacterium breve | reverse complement strand
GCAATAATTCTGGGCAGATAATGACGCTTCTGCTCGTCTGTCCCCCAGATCAACAAAGTGTTGCCCAGCATCTGAATGCCAAAAGTGTCGTTGAATGAACCTGTCGGCACACCTGCCCGAGCAAACTCTTCGGCAACAATTACTTGCTCCAGCGCCGAAAGCCCGCCACCGCCATATTCGACCGGCCAACTCGGTGCGAGATACGGACTCGCAGCGAGAATCCCACGCCAGTGATCCACGAACTCTTCGACTTCTTTGCCTTCCATCGAACCAATGCCTCGCCAATTAGCAGGAAGTTTTTCGGCCAAAAAGGCTTGAACCTTCTCGCGATATTCTTCGGCCTGCAGTTCGTAGACGGGTCTCATGATTCATAGCCTAGGTTGCGGGCCACTGCTGCCGCTCCAACGAGCGGCGAAAGCGCGCCGTGCCCCGCAGGACAAACGGTGAAACCTTGAATAAAACCAATTTTAGCGCTGCGGTCAAGTTCGCTCTGCACCGCATCAAAAAATGGCCGACCAAAACCAAGAGCTACCGAACCGGCGATCACCGCACTACGCAAATCAAGAGTGGCTCCAACGCTGACCAGTGCAGTGGCAACGAGGCGGCCGGTTTCCGCGATTACTTTTGGGCTGGCTTGCGCCGCTGGTTTGCCGGTGATCTCGGCAATTGATCTGCCTGATGCATGAGCCTCAAGACAGCCACGCGATCCGCACGCACATAATCTGCCGCCAGATACGACGATCACATGGCCGATGTGCCCCGCATTGCCACTTCGACCATCGAGAATTTTGCCGCCAGAGATAATCCCGCCACCGACACCAGTTGATACGACCATCCCAATCACATCCGTCTGACCAGCCACGGCCCCGCACCAAACCTCACCTTGCACCAGGGCTTTTGCGTCGCCGTCTATATATATGGGTATCTGCACGAGTTGTTGCAACTTTTTGCGCAACTCAAAATTGCGCCATTCTGGAATGTGTAGGGTCGAGACAAGTTCGCCCTGCGGCGACATCGGTCCACCACAACCAACACCACATGCCACAAGTTCAACATCAGATTCGGCGATGTGCTGCTCAATCAACCCGCTGAGCGCTTGCCAAACATTCTTTTGCGGCGTCAATACGCGACCGTGCGATAAAACTTCACCGGACAAAGAAACGACGCCTACCGAAAGTTTTGTCCCCCCAATATCAACTGCCAAATAGCCGCGTCTAACCACGCGAACTCTCTACCGCTCGCGGGTGAATTTTTCGCGCATGCGTTGAGCGTTTGCACGCGAAGTTCGCAAAGATTCAGCCACGTCTCTAATGCCCACTTTCGACATCGCGCGCAATTGTCGCTCACCAACGAGCGCACATCCGAGCATTGCCAGAAAACCGGCAAACGCCAACAGAAAGTGAATCTGTAGACCGACAATCGTCAAACCAAGAGAAACGACCACTCCAATACTCGCCCACCACGCTGTTCGTGCCGAGTGACGGTAAAGCCCTTTTGAAGAAACAGCCTGGGCAAATTTTTCATCGGTCTTCAGATCTTGTTCGATCTGACGCAGAATTTGTTGCTCATTATCTGATAACGGCACTAGGCCTCCGGTCATGTTTGCTGCTATATCTTGTCACTACTCTACGCAAGACACAACACAAATATTTGGCTGACATCTGGCACAACTCATTAATCGGTGTCGCTTGGCCCCCATTTAGACGACCCGGGCTTGCGCTTGTGACGAAGTGAACTAGCGGGTCTGATCGCCGAGTCTCCGAATTTCTCGCGAATGTCATCTATCGCCGCGGTGGTCGTGCTCCAGACTGCGTCGAGGTCGTTGGCTGTGCCGCTAGTTGTTGAATCATCAAACAGGCTCATTTGCGAATCAGGTTCGGACAAATTCCGCGCGCTTATCCCCAAAAGTCGAACACCAGCCGAAAGATCAATATTTTTCAACAGTGGTTCAATCAACTTGATCATTGCTTGCGCCGAAGAAACTGGAAGATCAACGCTTACTGATCGAGTGATCAAATGAAAATCGGCGAACTTGACTTTCAATGAAATCGTCCGCGCACCAACACCCGCGCTTCGGCAACGGGCAGCAACGGCGTCGGCAAGTCGCACAAGATGATCATGGGCGATTTCCAAATTTTTTATGTTCGACGAAAATGTTTCTTCATGGCCAATTGACTTTGCATCGCGATCTGGCTCAACTGATCGGTCATCTATGCCCTGTGAAAGTTCGCATAGATGTTGTCCGAGCGACTCACCGAGCACACTGATCAAAATCTTGCGGTCGAACTTCGCCAGATCGCCAACAGTTTTGATGGATAGTGCCGAGAGTTTTTCCAGCGTCACCGGGCCAACACCCCACAGTGACTCAACTGGCAACGGGTGCAAAAACTCGAGTTCATGATTCAACTTGACTTCGAAAACGCCATGCCCCGGCTTGACCCCATCGCGGGTCGCACGAGGTTTCGCCACAACTGAAGCCAGTTTCGCAAGAAACTTATTCGGTGCAACTCCAACGCTGCTCGGCAGTTGCGTGGATTGTTTGACTCGACTGCGCAATTCGTGACCAATTGCAACGCCGTCGCCGAACAAACGTAATGCGCCAGTCACATCCAGGAATGCTTCGTCCAAAGACAGCCCCTCGACGAGCGGGGTTACCGTATGAAAAACTTCGAACACTTCTTGGCTCACCTGCGAATAGAGATCGTGATCTCCCGGTAAAAAAATGGCCTGGGGACAAAGTCGTTTTGCTTGAGCCGAGGACATCGCTGAAAAAACTCCGAAACGGCGCGCTTCATATGAGGCAGCCGCAACGACACCGCGTGCGCCATCGCCACCGACGACCACGGGCTTGCCGACCAACTCGGGATTTCGTCGCAATTCAACGGCAACATAGAACATGTCCATATCCACATGCAGAATCGTCTTTGAGCTTGCAGCCACCGAACTATTCACATTTCAGACCTTAGTCACGCCGTGTCACGATTGCGGGTGAACCAACTGTCGTAAACTCATAACCATGAATCAACAGCAACGACCACTCTCAGCACTGCCGTCAGTTTTGGCTCGGGTTGTTGCTTTTGTTTCAATCCTGATTGCCGGGGTTGCAGGCGCGCTCATCGGCTTCACGCTTGTTGACTTGCAATGCCAGGGCGACTGCGATGTCCCAAACTCAATCGGCTTAATTTGTGGCGCGATCACTGGGGCAATTGGCATGGGTATCGTCGCCGTGCTCGTGCTTCGAGCAACAGGAGAATGGAAAGAGCTCGAGGACCGCAAGTGATCGAGCAAAGTGACTCGAAAATTGCCGAGGCGATACTTGCAATGTGCATCGAGCTCGCCCAAACTGGTGGCAGACGAGCCCTTGCCGGAAGAATCGCCGGACTACAACAAGTTGGAACTAAGACGACCAGCACCGACATGGTCACAGAGTTTGACAAAGCGACCGAGAAATACATCGTCACCGAAATTCTTTCTCGTCGCCCGAACGATTCGGTAATCGGCGAGGAAGGTGGCTCGCACGCAGGTTCAAGTGGCTATACCTGGTGCATTGACCCGATCGATGGCACGACCAATTTTTTGTATGCCTTGCCGGGTTGGAGCGTGTCGATCGGCGTTAGCGACAAGATCGGTCCACTAGCCGGTGTCGTTTATATACCACCACTAGACGAAACATTCACCGCAATTCGTGGACATGGTGCATTTTTGAACAACAAAAGAATCCATTGCAACGACAAAACCGATATCGCTCAAGCGCTCGTCAGCACGGGCTTTAGCTACTCGCCCGAACAAAGGACGATTCAATCCAAACGCGTCGCCAAATTCATCCACAAGATTCGCGATATCCGCAGACTTGGAGCAGCAAGCATCGACATTTGCTTTGTCGCCTGCGGCAGGCTTGACGCTTACTTTGAAGAGAACCTGCACCAATGGGATACCGCTGCAGCCGAACTAATCGCCCTTGAATCTGGCGTTAAGTCTGGCAACTTTTCTGGCGGTCCATCTAGCCCGCAAGAAATTTTGATTGCTTCCCCAAAGATTTTCGATCAGCTGAGTCAGTTGATCACCTCCAGTTCGTCGCTTGACGAGCACAACCATCATCCAAAACCATGAGCGTCGTAATCGCCATCGACGCAGGCACAACCGGCGTCAGATCTCGAGCGGTTTTTGATATCGGTCCATCTCAGATCAGTTCATATCGCGAATTCACACAGCACTTTCCGCGGCCTGGCTGGGTCGAGCACGACGCCACCGAAATTTGGAACGCTGTAGTCGAGACGTTGCAAGATGTAATCAGCCAACTAAGCGAGCCGATTTCGGCAATCGGCATAACGAATCAACGCGAAACTGTCGTCGCCTGGAGCCGCAAGTCAGGCAAACCATTTGGCACGGCGATTGTTTGGCAAGATCGCAGAACTGCAAATCGCTGCGACGAACTTGCACCGCACCTGCCGGTGGTGCGTCAACAGACGGGCCTCGTGCTTGACCCCTACTTTTCGGCGACGAAATTTGAATGGCTGATCAATAACCGCGAAATCAAAGTGGACCAAGATTTATGTCTCGGCACGATTGACTCTTGGTTGATCTTTAAGTTGTCTGGTCACGAATCGTTTGTGACCGACCCAACTAATGCAAGTCGAACAATGTTGTTTGACATCACAAAAATGCAGTGGAGCCAAGAACTTTGTGATCTTCTCAATGTGCCAATCAGCAACCTGCCGAGTGTCCGACCGTCAAGCAGCCGATTCGCACTGACCACCCGACACGGAGCATTGCCCGCGGGCATTCCAATCTCTGGCGTCGCCGGCGACCAACAAGCAGCGCTATTCGGTCAGGCATGTTTCATGACTGGAGCGACCAAGAACACCTACGGCACCGGCAGTTTTGTGTTGATGAATGTCGGCACCGAGTGTCCGGCTCCCAAAACAGGAATTTTGACAACTGTGGCGTGGCAAATCGAGTCGCAACAACCCGTGTACGCGCTTGAAGGTGCGATTTTTGTTACTGGCGCAGCGATTCAATGGTTGCGGGACGGGCTAAACATCATTGACAATGCCAGCGAAGTTGGACCTCTCGCGCAAACAGTCGCAGACTCGGATGGCGTGGTTCTTGTGCCGGCGTTTACAGGTTTGGGTAGCCCCTGGTGGGACCCATACGCGCGCGGCTCGATATTTGGCATTACTCGGGGCACGACTCGAGCCCACATCGCTCGCGCCACGATTGAGTCAATTGTTTTTCAAACTCGAGATGTCGTCGAATCAATGAGCGCAGCCTCTGGAATAAAAATCAAAGACCTTCGGGTTGATGGTGGTGCTGCCGTCGTGGATTTCATGCTGCAATTACAGGCAGATCATTTGGGCGTCACGGTGCTTCGACCAAAACAACTTGAGACCACCGCGATGGGTGCCGCCTACTTGGCGGGGCTAGCAGAAAGAGTTTGGGGTTCAACCGATGAAATCACGCAAGCTTGGCAACTCGACAAAAAATTTGAACCGAGCGCCGCTGCGACTGGTTATGAATCTTGGCAGACTGCGGTCAAAAGATCGATGAATTGGCTCGGCTAAATGCCGGCCGACAAAAGTGCCGCACCAATCGCCCCGGCATTCTTGCCAAGTTGAGCAGCACGCAACTCGGGATGCTGGCGGTTATCGGGCGCATACAACAATTGCTTAAACCACTTTTTGATGGGTGGCATCACCGAGTCTGCTGCCTCTGCTAATCCTCCACCGATCACGATCACATTAGGGTCGGTGATGTTGGTCAAATTCACCAACCCAATCGCCACCCATCTGCCGAAAATATCCAAATACTCAATTGCCTGCTCGTCACCAGCCGTCGCCCGCGCAATAACTTCTTCGCCTCGCTCACCGCCAGCAATAGTTGCCAGACCCGACCCAGATGCATATCTCTCCCAGCAGCCACGTTGACCACATGGACAAGCAATACCTTGCGACTCGACAACCATGTGCCCTATCTCGCCGGCAAAGCCATGGCTGCCCCGCTGCAGTTTCGACCCCGAAACAAAACCACCACCGATACCCGTGCCAAGTGTGATCATCCACATGTCGGTTGCACCGCGACCCGCACCAAATTGCCATTCTGCATGGGCCGCGGATGTTGCATCGTTTTCAACGTCAATTTCATGACCAAGTTCTTTTTGCAACCGAGCCCGCAAATCAAATTCAATCGCACCGGTCAAGTTTGGCGACTCACGCACGACACCTGCCGGTGTGATCAAACCTGGCACTCCGACACCTAAAGTTTTGTAGTTGCCAAGTTCGCGGGCTATTTCCGCAAGAGTTGCGACGAGTTGATCTGCGTGAGGCGTCGGACGAAGCACAGATTTAAGAATCTTGCCATTCTCAAAAAGAACTCCCAGACACTTTGTCCCGCCGACATCTATGCCGGCAACTGCAGTCACGATTCGCAGCGAACCTTTAACTCTTTCAGGGTGTGCAAAATTCGACCTTCTGCACGACGTTTAATAAAACCCGGCAGCGGAACTACCAACTCGACTGACAATGCGTAGGTCACGTTCGTCTTTTCGCCGACTTGCTCGAAACTATAAGACCCGTCAATTGTTCGCATGATGTCGCCTTGCGCAAGATGCCAAGAAATCACTTTGGGCGCCTGGGCATAGTCATATTTAAGTGTGTAGTGAGTGCTGCGACCCAGGGCAGATGCTCGATACTCGACAAGCAACGGACGATTCTGTGAATCTCGCTCGCGAACAACCGCTTCTTTGACATCTGGCGTCCACTCTGGGTATCGCTCAACATCGACCACAACAGCAAAACATCGATCAGCCGATGCGGCGATTATCTCTGTCTCGGAAGCCGAATCAACCATGCTTCTATTTAAGCAGAAATTAGTGCACCTTAAGAACTTGACCCAAGGCTCGGGCAAGTTTGTCGTAATCAAACAGGTTTTCGGCGCGCAACCGCGCTGCGCGACCCATCTGTGTCCGTTCAGACTTATTTGCCAACAGCCGGCGCAAAGATGCAATTACTTCACCAACTTGATTGGGGTTTTCGACGATCAATCCACTCACCCCGTGTTCAACAGCGTCAGCCGCACCGCCACTTCGGCCTGCGATCTGCGGTACACCGCACGCAGCGGCTTCGGCGAACACAATGCCGAAGCCTTCCTGCTCGAGCCCCATCCATCGCGAGCGACACAACATAGCATTGAGATCGGCGCAGCCAAAGAGCTTTGGCAGATCATCTTCTCGAACACGTCCCAAAAAAGTTGTCGGCGAGCGCAGTTCGCGTGCGATGCGTTCAAGGCGCGAACGGTCGCGACCGTCACCGCCGATCACTAAACGCAGTTTGGGATGCTCAGTGACAAGGTGGGCAACTGCGCGAATCAAAACATCAAAACCCTTGCGTGGCACCAGCCGACTAACACCGACGATCAGATTGGCGTCGTCATCTATGCCAAAACTTCGCCTCGCTTCAGACCTTTGCTGATCATTTAGTTCTCTAAATCTGTGAACATCAACACCCGGAGTTATGACTTCGATATGTTGAAGATCGTTAGCAACTCGCTTTGCCTCTTGCGCCGGGTAATTACCCGAGGCAATCAATAATTGTGCCTTGCTCATAACTCGATTCAGAGTTCGCGACAAAATCGGCAATCGACCAGGCACCGAGATTTCAGCGCCATGCAGCACCAGCGCATACGGCAAGTCGAGCCACGGCCCGACAATGCCAAGCGGCAACGCAGGATCCAACACGACAAGTTCGGCACCAAACTCATCGGCCATTTTGTTTATCCTGCGAACCATCAAAGGATGTGGCAACAAAACTCGCTCTCGCGTGCGACGGATTTCAAACTTTTGTGCCGCATCAAAATCTCGGCTATTCGCATATGGGCTCGTTAAAACGGCAAAACTTTCGGGCGGCAATCGTCGCCACCACTCGTATAAAAGGTTTTGAATGCCGCCGATCTTCGGCGGAAAATCATTGGTGACCAATAGATGTTTCACTACTCGTTACTTTATGCTTGGCAAAGACCGCAACTCAGCCATCACAAGTTCGTCATCGTCGGTTTTGGGCAGCAGACTATTCAAACCTAAACGTGCGGTCGCCCACACGGCATGCACACGAAGCATTGGGTCTTTGTGTGCCAAGTATTTTTGCAACAACTCAACGACGACTTCATCGCTTTTGTCGGCAATGTTGCCAAGAATTATCAGAGCGTTGCGACGCAGCCACTTTGGCTCACGATTGGCGATGTACCAAACGCCATAATCTGCAAGAAGCGCTGAATCATCTGACGTCAATATCTTGATCACCGAAACCCATGCTTTCGGGCGGTCAATAGGTTGTGCAGATGAAGCCTCTCTGCTCTGTCGCTCGTGCCGCACCGTAGGAGGACAAACTTCTTGGCAATCATCGCAACCATAGAGACGATCAGCGAGCGCAACTCGAAACTGTCTGTCAAACACCCCGGGTTTTTGCAACAACCAAGCCAAGCATCTATTCGCATCAATCAACCCGGGAGCGACAATCGCCTGGGTCGGACAATTGTCGAGACAACGCCGACATGAACCGCAACCGTCCGCGACCGGCACAACGGCGGGGGTTAGTGCAGCGTCGGTAATGATGCAACCCAAAACAAAATAACTCCCAGCACCATCAATCAACAGATTTGAGTTTTTGCCGAACCAACCCAAACCGGCTTGGTATGCGACCTCACGATCAACCATCGCATTGTCGTCTGCCAGAACGATGCAGCGATAACCATCGGCTTCAAGTTTGCTCGCAATTTTGCGCAAGGAACTTCGCAACTGCTCGTAGTAGTCAGACCACACATATCTTGCAACCCGTGCCGAAAGTTCGCCTGTTGGCGCCACGTCAGGTGTCAAACTCGAGTAAGACAACGCCCCGACGATCACCGACTTCGCGGAGGGCAAACTTCTGGTTGGATCGGTACTGCGCTCAGGGTTGCGATAGGTGAACTGCATCTGATTGTGCAGGCCTTGTGACTTGCGCTGGTGAAGTGCTCGTCGCGCACGATGCAAAACATCGGCACTGGCGACACCGACTTTATAAAGGCCGAGACTTTGGCCGAACACCAACAGATTGTCGGTGTAATTATTGGATTCGTTTAGGGGTAAACCGTCAGCTAACTGCACGATGCCGAAGCGTAGGCACTAAACCGGCGTTTGCCAGCATTCTCAGCGTTCTTTGCTCTTCAAGGTCTAAAACAACGCCTTGAGCACCTGAATCATCACAGAAAAACGAAACCACACAATCGTCGCAGGCAGAACTTGCCCGCATCACACAAGATTCGCAATCGACGACTAAAACATCGGCCAACGCATCGGTGTCGTGAGATACAACGTCGCTAACAACTTTGATTTGGGGGAAATCTTGCACGAACTTTGCTCCTTTTGGGTTTTGTTGTTGAGATACATCTTCAACATTGCCCGAAGCCTGTTGCACGGTTAAATATCGAAAAGTTCAGCCCCGCGTTGCGCAACCCGCAAAACCATTTTTGCGCCACTATTGGGCAACGCACTGTCGATCCGTTGCGCATCACGCCGATCAACCATCGCTGCGATTGTCGGACCAGAACCAGACAGCCATGCACACCACGCGCCAGCATCAACTGCGGCTTGCAGCACCAATTTTGAATTAGGCGATTTAACGAATCGCAAATCTTGGTGCAGACGGTCTCTAGTAGCAACGGATAACGCCGCAATATCACCGGCCGCAAGCGCAGCAACCAATAGCGCGGTGTGTCCGATGTTGAAGACTGCATCCTCGAATTTGACGCTCGCGGGCAATTTTGTCCGCGACTCTCTTGTTGAAGTCTGTTGCTCTGGCACCCAAACAATAATTGCTGGATCAAGTGGCGTTGGTATCCGCACCGCAAAACCATCGACGCTGGCGACGAAACCGCCGAACATCGACGCCGCAGCATTGTCGGGATGTCCTTCAAGTTCGCTGGCGACGCGCATTATCTCGGGCTTTGCTTGCTCGAATTTTTCTGCTTCAGCACCGTTCTTTTCGGCGTGAGCCAAAATGCAACCGGCGACTCGTGCAGCACCACTAAAACCAAGACCTTTGCCCACCGGCATCTGCGATCGCACCCATAAATCTTTCGTGCCACCACAATGACGAAATGCAACTGTCAGAGGATGATTTTTATCGGCTTCGTTTGAGTCGGCGGGAGCATTGCCGAACCCCGCTTCGAGGTGCAAATCAATTGCCATCCCCAAGACATCAAATCCCGGACCAATATTTGCCGAACTTGCCGGCACGCGTACGGCGATTGATTGCTGCGAACTACTCATAATTCTTTTGCGCCATACTTTATTGCGCCATCTGTTTTGCGGCGTCAACGCTGACGCGAATTAATTCATCCAGGACATCCCGTGCCGCACCAGAGTCGATTGATTCGAATGCGATTTCGAGTCCTTGACTCATATCGTTTGCTTTTCCGGCGACGACAATGCCAGCGGCTGCGTTTAGTGCGACTATATCTCTGACAGCACCGTGCTCGCCGTCTAACAAGTCGCGAAAAATCTTGGCGTTGTCTATGGGCGATCCACCGCGCACGGCGGCAACATCGGCATGCTCAAGCCCGAGCGCCGTTGCATTAATTTCGAACTCACGCATTTTTCCGGCGTTCACTTCGACCACTCTGCACGGTCCGCTGAGCGATAGTTCGTCCATTGAGCCATGACCATGCACAATCCATGCGCGTTTCACACCGCGTGTTGCGATTGCTTTGGCCATCACATTGGCGGCCGCTGGGTCTCCGACACCCACGACCATGTAAGAAATGAGCGCAGGATTGGCCATTGGCCCGAGCAAATTAAAAACAGTTGGCACGCCGATTTCGCGACGTGATGGGCCGGTAAATCTGAAAGCCGGATGAAACCTCTGGGCAAAACAAAAACCGAAACCAGTTTCTTCAACACACTTTGCTACGCCGACCCCGTCAAGTTCGATCGCCACGCCGAGCGCCTCAAGCAAATCGGCAGCACCACTTTTTGAAGACGATGCACGACTGCCGTGTTTGCAAACCGGAATCTTCGCACCAGCCACAACGAGACCAGCCATCGTTGAGACGTTCACTGAATGACTGTGATCGCCGCCGGTTCCGACGATGTCAAGTGCGCGTTGCGCAATTTCATCGGGCAAGAAAACGCGCTCGGCTGCACGACGCACCTCAGCCAACATGCCTTCGAGTTCAAGTTCAGTTTCGCCTTTGGCCCGAAGCGCGACGATGAATGCAGTTATTTGTGACGGAGTCGCCTCACCCGACAGCACCGAGCGCATCGCCGCCCCGGCATGATTCGCACTCAAATCTTTGCCCGCTAAAAGTTGCGAAATAACCGTCGGCCATGAGCCAGCCAACTCGATTTCGCTCATGTGAAAACTCGCTCAAGCGGTGCGACGGGTGCGCAACATTTTGCGGCGTTCGCGGGCTGAAGCCCCACCCCACACGCCCTGCTTCTCACGACTATCGAGTGCATAGGACAAACACGCTATGCGCACTTTGCACTCGCAACAGACTGATTTTGCTTGACTGCAGTTATCTTCATTGTCTGGGTAGAAAATCTCGGGGTCTAGCCCTTGACAGGCACCGTTACTACGCCAAGCCAGGTCGATTTCAGCCACGCGAACCCCCTTGTTCTCGTCGTGAGAAAGACTAGAACTTGGTTGTCTCTCGGCACTAATCGGCAACGAGAGTTCGGCAGTTCAACGGGTTCTTTGCCCGATTGTGATATGCCGTGTGATTGGTCACAGACTCTGCCACCTGGCCAACAAAGTTTGCGTCGAGGGACCGATTTAAAACACCCCGATTCAACAATCGCCACCAACATCTCATCTGCGGACGGGTTGACAAAATTCATATCTAAATCTTCAAAAGTTCTTGCCAGATTCATTTGACTTGCCGTTGTTTTGAGGCGAGAATAACTCCATGTCAAACAACCAAACCAGCAGTTGCCCTTTTTCGGGTGGAGCATTCACTTCCGCAAACATGGGCCCCACGAATACAACGTGGTGGCCAAATCAACTCAACATCAGAGTTCTTCACAACAATCCACAGGTCGGCGATCCGATGGATCCCAATTTTGATTACGCAAAAGAGTTCAAGTCACTTGATCTCGACGCAGTGGTAAAAGACCTCACCGACTTGATGACAGACTCACAGGACTGGTGGCCAGCCGACTACGGCCATTACGGACCATTCTTCATCCGAATGGCGTGGCACGCTGCTGGTACATATCGAATTCAAGACGGTCGCGGTGGAGGCGGTGCGGGGATGCAACGCTTTGCGCCTACCAACTCTTGGCCAGATAACGGCAACCTCGACAAGGCACGACGTCTTCTATGGCCGATCAAGAAAAAGTATGGCAACAAAATTTCATGGGCCGACTTAATGATCCTCACTGGACATGTCTCGCTCGAAGCAATGGGTTTTAAATCGTTCGGCTTCGCCGGTGGTCGCCCAGATGTTTACGAATCTGACGACACTTATTGGGGCACAGAAACAACCTGGCTTGCCGACGAGCGTTATTCGGGTGATCGCGAACTTGCGAATCCTTTGGCCGCGGTACAAATGGGTTTGATCTATGTCAACCCTCAAGGTCCAAACGGAGTAGCAGATCCAGTGTTGTCGGCACGCGACATTCGTGAAACATTCGCACGCATGGCAATGAACGACGAAGAAACTGTCGCACTTGTTGCAGGCGGTCACACATTCGGCAAGGCACATGGTGCTGGCGACCCTGACAAATATGTCGGAGCAGATCCCGAGGCAGCGCCAATTCAGGCGATGGGTTTCGGTTGGTCGAACTCGATGGGTTCGGGTCACGGCGTCAACACAATCACCAGCGGCATCGAAGGTGCGTGGACCACTAACCCGACGAAATGGGATAACGAGTACTTCAAGATTCTGCTCGAGAATGAATGGGAGCTAACCAAGAGCCCAGCAGGTGCTCAACAGTGGATTCCCAAGGATGGAGCCATGGCTGGCACCGTGCCAGATGCGCACGATGCTTCGCGAAAGCATGCACCGATCATGACAACAGCAGACCTCGCGCTGAAGTTTGATCCTGCTTACCTCAAAATTTCGAAGGACTTCTACGCCAATCCTGACAAGTTCGCCGACTCATTTGCTCGTGCATGGTTCAAACTTCTCCATCGTGATATGGGACCAAAGGCTCGCTATTTGGGCAATTTAGTGCCAAAAGAAGACTTGATCTGGCAAGACCCGGTTTCGAAGCCAAGCAAAGTTCCGACTGCGGCAGATGTTGCAAACCTGAAGAAGAAAATCC
>CAMDEC010000048.1 GCA_945893395.1 Bifidobacterium breve | reverse complement strand
ACGTGCCCTGAGAGTGTGACGTCGGTGGTGTTTTTTAAATTGGTTGTCCGATCTATCGGTCTTATATCCGTGTACGTTCGCATGGATTCGTCCGACCAGGCTTGCTGGGAAATCACTTTGCTTCAGACCGCCTATGTTCGCCAAAATGTGTGATTAGCAGTTTCCTAAACCGCAGGTCACATGTTCGATTCATCTAGGGCGCGCGAGCAGGGGTGTGTTTAGATGTATCTCGTGAGGAAAATTGCGCAAATCGTCTTGGGGTTGGGGCTCGCATTCGCAGGCACTACGCACCTCGGTGCGAATCGCACCGAGTTTCGAGCACAAGTGCCGACAGTGTTCAAAGATTATGCCGACTTTGTCGTGTTGGCATCTGGTGTCGCCGAAATTTTGCTCGGGCTAGGGCTGATAATTGCATGGAAGTATCGCACACAAATTGGTTGGACAGTTGCCTTATTTTTTGTGGCGATATTTTGGGGCAATATTTCGCAATTTATTAATGGTGTCGACGCCTTTGGTTTAAATAGTGACAGGGCCCGAGCAACACGCTTGTTGTTTCAGCCCTTGTTGGTGATCTGGGCGCTGTGGTCAACGGGTGCCTGGCGCGCTCGTCGGCAACCTTGACCCGTCATGGTGCCGATAAATCTAAAAGAAGACCTGCTGACGATAATTGAGCGAGATTTTAATGGTTTGTTTTCTGGTGAAGTCGGGGTTAGTTCAATTTCGGGTGGTCAGTGTAGGGCAGTCGCAATCAAGAATTGAATTATTTAGCTTTTAGCCGGGTATTGACGCCACGCAAACGGTTTGTTGACCGCGACTGCTAATAACACGAGCAGCACGGCATTCAACAACACCGGCCGCCAAATAAATTCAAAACCCAAATCAGTAACTGCGGTTCCACCTATAATTGCGCTCAATGCAGTTCCACCACTTGGTGGATGCATGTACCCAAAGCGTGTCATCAGCCCGACATGCAAGCCGAGCCCAACTGCGATCGCAAGTGGAATGTTGTCGAAAAGTTGCGCAGCGGCAACACCGAAAAACGCCGCAACAACATGGGCGATCAACACTGCCCCTGGTTGCGCCGCAGGTGCCGATGGCAGTGAGAACAAAATAACTGCAGATGCGCCCATCGAAACTACTAATAACGGTGCGACGCCATCGAGTAACGCGTCAGACACGAGCCAAGTGATCGCGATGCCGAGCGCAGCGCCAAATGTGCCGATCAATGCATCTTTGTTGTTACTTTTTGGGGAAGGTAGAAGTTTCATATGACCCGAGCCTACTTAGGTGCGACCGAATCGCTTTGACTCATCGGCAAATTGTTTGGCGATTTGTGACGTAATTGACGCATTCGTTCTTGAGATTGACTGCACAAAGTCGTAACTCATTATATGGCTTGGCGCAATGCCTTTTCGGGCCCTATCAAAAGCGATGCTTGCCGCGCGTTGTGAAGATAGTTCGATGTCTCCTGGAGTAAAGCCTTCGGTCGCTTTGACTAAATCGTTGATTTTCACCTCTTGTGTGTCTAGCCGAGCCAGAATTTTTGTCCACAGCGCGTGTCGCGCGTCATCGTCTGGCGGGCCGATCGGTATTACGAGGTCGAACCGACCAGGGCGCAGCACTGCAGGGTCGATGTTGTTGACGAAGTTTGTCGCGCAGACAAGAAGATGCCCGGCAGGCGTGCGAAATGCTGGGATCATTTTGAGCAGTTCGTTTACAACACCGCGAGTACTTGGGCTCTCGGTTCGCGCCGTTGAAATTTCGTCGACTTCGTCGATGAACACGACGATGTTTTCAAGTTTGAGCAGTTCGGTGAGTGCGTTTCGAAGTTCAGCGGCAAGCGAATTTTCGCCGCTATCAAGTTTTGAGGGCAATAACTCAACAAATGGCCAACCAAGTCGTCCCGCGATTGCCCGCGCGAAAGTTGTTTTGCCCGTACCGGGAGGGCCAAAGAGCATTACTGCGCACGGCGCATTCACACCGATTTTCGCAGCCAATTCTGGATCAGCAAGTGGGGCGATGATTCGATTTTCGATCAGAGTTTTTTCGGCTTCCATGCCAGCCACGCGATCCCACAATGCGGCATCGCAAAGTTCGCCGCCCCACTGATTGACCACACGCATCGCTGATGGTTCAATCGGCTCTGACTTTTCATAAAGCACGAGACCATGCGTCGGGTTGAAGCCACGATTAATGAGTGCAGTTTTTTCTGCTTCAAAATTCGTTAGTAGCGCAGATATTTTGCGCACACCTTGGTGCAAAAGTTTTTCTTCAAGACGCTGAAGCATCGCCGAGCCGATGCCTTGGTGGCGCCATGAAGGGCTAATCGCGACGATATTGATCCAAGCGTCATCATTGCTAATTCGACTTGAGACCAAACCCACGACTTCATTTTCGGCGACGGCAACGATTGCTGGCGAGCCGGTGCTTGAGTCGGTGACGAATTTAGCGATGTCTACTGGTCGTGAGTCGACGACAGCACGACAAAGCTCGAGTAGACGAACAGCCGACGACACATCGCCAGGCACCAAATCGCGCACTTTGTACACATATTTAGGCTAGGTCTACAAATATCGCTTGGGCAACATTATTTAGCTCAAGGATTCGTGGGCAAGTAGTTTGTATGCATGGAATCCAGATATCTCGGCAATAGCGGTTTCAAAATCTCAGCGATCAGTTACGGCAACTGGATTACCCACGGCAGTCAAGTTGAAGAAGACACCGCCAATGCCTGCGTCAAGCGCGCACTTGATCTTGGCATCACAACTTTTGACACCGCCGATGTTTACGCCGGCACACGCGCAGAAGCAGTTTTGGGTCGCGCATTGGCGGGCGTGCCGCGCGAGAGCATCGAAGTTTTCACCAAGGTTTACTGGCCGACTGGTGCCGGCGTAAATGATCGCGGTCTATCACGCAAGCACATCATGCATTCGATCGATGCATCACTCAAGCGACTAAAACTCGACCATGTCGATTTGTATCAGGCGCATCGCTTCGACGTTGAAACGCCACTCGAAGAGACGATGCTCGCATTTGCCGACATCGTGCGCCAAGGCAAGGCCCTATATATAGGTGTCTCAGAATGGGATGCAGACCAGATCACCCGCGGTGCGGCGCTCGCACGCGAACTGCGTATTCCGTTTATTTCGAATCAACCGCAATATTCGATGCTCTGGCGCGTAATCGAACAAGAAGTTATACCTGCCTCGCAAGACGCGGGCATGTCGCAGATTGTTTGGTCGCCAATGGCGCAAGGTGTTTTGAGTGGCAAATATCTACCAGGTCAACCGCCACCTGCTGGTTCGCGCGCGACCGACGAACTGAGCGGCAAAAACTTTATTGCGCGCTGGCTCAACGATGATGTTCTGACACGCGTTCAACAGTTGAAGCCGATTGCCGAGAAGGCGGGCATCACGATGGCGCAGATGTCGATTGCGTGGGTTTTGCAACACAAAAATGTGGCTTCGGCAATTGTTGGCGCGACCCGACCCGAGCAACTCGACGACAATGTCAAGGCTGCGGGTGTCGTGCTTGATGCCGACACGCTGAAAGCAATCGACAAGGTGCTCGACGGCGTGATCATTAGCGACCCACGAAAAACTGAGTCTCCGAAAACCCGTCCGTAACTGTTGACCTCTGCGAGATTTAGATTGCCGAGCGCAATGCTCGCCAGATCTTAAAGTAACTTGCGTATTCGTAGGCATCGGGGATGTATCCGGATTTGCGAAGTTCGCGGTGGTATTCAGGCAATGATCGAAACGGGATGCTGATGTCGAGGTGATGGGCGATATGCCAACCGAGATTGTATGGCACAAATAAGAAACGCGAGATTATGTCTTGATTCACTGAATGTGTGGTGACTCGGCGGTCGGGGTCGGCTCGTAATCCTCCATGTTCGGCGATTGATCTCAGTCGATTCATGACACGCCACACCGTGATGTTCGGCAAAAACCAGAGCAGCACGTACACCCACGGGTTAACGAAAATAATTGAAGCGATGAATATTGCGAGATGTGAACCAAAAATTTTTCGTTGGGTGTTTCGGGTTAACTTCTCGGTCCCGAACATGTACATAAATTGATCTTTTAACAGGTGAAAACCCGTGTTTCCAAATGAATCACGACGCAATTTACGCCAAAAACTTGCGCACGTGATCGGATAGTTGGCATAAAGGGGTAGATCTGGTTCATCTGGTCCAAACTCTTCGCGGTGGTGGGCCATATGCACATGGCGATATGCATCAGAATTTACATACGACATGTACCCAAGTAACCATCGTCCAACGAAATCGTTTATGCTGCGGTTTTTAAACAACAATCGGTGTACTGACTCGTGCATCATTGCAAGAATTTGGGCGTGAGCCCGACCCATCAGTAAAAAAGCAACTATGTAGGCAACGGGGTTGTGCAATCGAAGCGCCAACCAAATGGTGCCGATGGTCTGCACGTATATCGCTGTAACTGAAACTGCATTGCGCAGGTTTGGAATTTTTCGCAATCGACCACGCAATTCCACATTTGGGCGACCGTTGGCGAGAATATCATCGCCAACGCCGATCACGGTAAAAACCGCTTTGTCTGGGACCATGCCACCGAATTGCGAGTTAATTAGACCTGTCTTAGTCGCGGGATCGACCAGTCTGGCGCGCCAAATGAGTTTCACGGCAACTGGGTGGTCGACGCCCAACATGAGTGAGTTCCACTACTAATTCGTTCAGGCAGTTGCACTCTGGCGATCGGGCCGTCGCTGACATTTTGCGCTTCGAAGATCAGGCATTGAGATATATCTTTATTGATGTCCGAGACAAAAGTTGCGAGATAAGCGTCATCTTCGCTCGTCGCATTAGGTTTTGGCGCGACAACAGTTTCGCTGCCATAAACACCTTCGCCAAACAAGTATGTTTCTTCAGTTCCATTTACGACGTCGTGCTTAATTAGTCCATCAAAAGTGAATTGTCCTTTGGTGGGCACTGCGCTGTATACATATCGATACTTCAGCCCGGCATAATTTTGATTGATCATTCCAAATTCGGTGATCGTGTCGCTCAGAGGTCCTTCGTGGACTGCGCCATTTTTCATATTAAAACGCCATCTATAAGGTCGCGACTGCATTAAATGCAAATCAAGAAATCTGAACATCCGTGTGTTCAGATCGGCGTCTCGACTAATACTGGGTGAAGGATCGTATTCAAAGTAGCCGTCAAGAATTATCTCGTCGCCAACTTCGTATGCGTTTATCCAATGCAAAACAAAAGTTGATTTTGTGTCGAACCATTTAATATCTTTATTCGTGCCGCGTCGTGGAATAATTCCGATTCGCATTGGCAACTCAGGGTGATAGCGCGTTGCGTAGATGCCTTTTTCGATTAGTGACTGATCCCAAAACAGTGGGCAATCGTTAAGGATTGCATAGTTCGTCGTGAAAGCCATGTCGTGTGGCAACCGTGGCCCGGGTAAATCAATCGCGGTGTAATGAACAAGTTCGCGATCGGCTGACACAACTCCGTAGTGCAAGTATGGCGCAGTGGATTGGTAGTTGAAAAATAGTAATTCACCAGTTCGCCCGTCAACTTTTGTATGAGCCGAAACACCTTGAGTCGGAAACTTTCCCTGCCAAGTTTCTTGACCAAGATCTTCAAGTGAGCGTGGATCAAGTCGGTAGAGATCTCCGCATTGATAAAAACTGGACACAGCGACGCCACCATGCACAACGATGTCAGTACTTGAAGCATCTTTCATACGTGTTCGTGCACCCCAGCCATCGGTGCGTGGCGATCGGGCCGGCTGTTCTGCGAGCCCAGCCCATTGCGCCTTGCCAGCAGCAATCTCAATTGCAAGTCCCTTTGTGCGTACGAATCTGTTGCGATATTGAGCATGACCATTGTCAAACGACATCATGTGAATCATTCCGTCGCCATCGAATGGGTGATAGCGCTCTAGCGAATCATGTAATGGATTCTCAGTATTGCGCAAATAGACGCCGTTTAAATCTCTTGGAATCTCACCCGTCACGAGCATCTCGCTTGCGGTGTATTCAGTTGTCTGCGGTTGCCACGCGCCAGTGCGATATGGGTGAGTGTCATTTTCTGGCAAACCAGAATTAAATTTTTCATTGACTGTGATTTTCAACGCGTCCCTCCAATTTCGCTCTAGTTATAAGTAGATCTTATAGAAAGCGATGAAGCAGCAAATTCGTCAAATGGTTAGTTGCTGAATGCAAAACCGCGATAGTTTTCGCTTTCAACCGCAGTGCATCTTTGCACATAGTCGGGGAAACCTGGAAGCGGCATAAACACACGAGGTTTACCCGGCACATTGTCACCCAAGTACCACGAATTACAATTGGGGAAGAGCGTCATTCCCGCAATCGCGTTGACGTGCTCGACCCATTGGTTCTGTGCTTCACGAGTGGCCTCAACCGACAGGGCCTTTCGTTCCCGTATGTAGTGAATACAACGGGCAATCCATTCCACGTGATGCTCAATCGAGACGATCATGTTCGTCAGCACCGACGGGCTGCCTGGGCCGGTGATGGTGAACAGGTTGGGGAAACCGTGAACGGTGAGACCCAAATAGTTCACTGGGCCAGCACTCCAGGCATCGGCAAGCCGTTGCCCGCCGCGGCCACGAATATCAGTACGCAAGAGCGAGCCCGTCATCGCGTCAAATCCAGTAGCCAACACGATGATGTCGAATTCAAATTCTTTAGTGTTGGCAACCAGTCCATTTTTTGTGAAGCGATCAATTTTTGTCAAGCCAATGTCTACAAGTTCCACGTTGTCTCGGTTAAATGTCTCGTAATAACCCGAGTCGACTACCAGTCGCTTGCAACCGATCACGGTGTGAGGCTGCAGGCGTACAGCAATTTTTTTATCTGTAACGATCGATCCGATCTTGTTGCGCACCCACTGCGCAATTCGCTCATTGGATGCCCCGTTGATCATTGCATCGTTGAAACCTCCCAAAAATAGCAATCCACCCTTGGCCCAACGCGCCTCAAGAATTTCATTCAATTCTGTGTTTGAAACTTCAGTGGCACCGCGTGTTCCTGTCGGGGTATCGCCACCTATTGCAGCGCGTGTCTTCATGTTCTTCGCGCGGAAGTCAGCGTAATTGGCCTTGACTGACTGCACATATTGTGGTGAAAGTGGACCGTTGTGCGCTGGAACGGTGTAGGCGGGTGTGCGCTGGAACACTGTTAAATGCTTTGCCTCTTGCGCAATCATTGGGATCGTCTGAATTCCCGACGACCCCGTGCCGATGACAGCAACTCGCTTGCCCACAAAATCAACACCAGAATGAGGCCATTCACCCGTGTGGTAGACCTCGCCACGAAACAGTTCATCATTCGTGAAGCGCGGCCGATTGGTAGATGAGAGGCAGCCCATTGCAGTAACCACAAAGCGTGCTCGCACGGCTGGCCCTTGTGAAGGAGTAACCAACCAAGCGGATTCCGTTTCCTCATAGTGCATCGACAGCACTATCGTGTCAAAGCGAATGTCGCGCTTCAGGTCGAAACGTTTGGCAACGTATTGCGCGTATTGCAATATTTCTGGCTGGGTCGCATACTTCTCCGACCACTCCCACTCTTGTTGAAGTTCATCCGAGAACTGAAATGAGTACTCCATGCTGGGCACATCGCAGCGCGCACCCGGATAACGATTCCAGTACCACGTGCCGCCAACGTCCTTGCCGCGCTCGAAAACGACAGCGCTTAAACCCATCTCGCGCGACTTACGCAACATATCCATACCCGCGAAACCTGCACCAACAATCGCGATGTCAAAGTATTCAGTCACCCTCACATTGTTGCCTACCCTATGGCTCGTGGGCAATTTGGGGATAGGGCGAAAAAAATTTCATTGTTCGCCGGCGCGATAATTAGCAACCCACGAAAAACCAAGTCGCCAAAACTCGCCCGAAATATTGTTATCCAATGAAATTAGGTGATTCGCGCTAGAGATTAGGCGTGAGCGAAGACCCGCCTGAAGTTACCAGAATTGAATTTGTCAACTGAAGTTTGTGGCACATTTTGCATACACGACTCAAACCGGGCGATTGGGTCACGTCCGCCTTCAGTGTGTGGATAATCTGTAGAAAAGAGAAACAGATCATCATTTGACTGTTCAATTAATCGTGAAACATCTTCAAACACGAATGGCGTGAACCCGAACTGTTGGCGAATTTGCTCCGATGGAATTCGCCCAAAACTTTTTAGGCGTTCGTCAACTCGCGAGTATGCCTTATGAATTTGGTCGAGTCGCACCAACATTTCAGGGACCCAACCTGCGCCAAGCTCAACTGAAGCAAACTTAAGGTTTGGAAATTCTTCGACAACTCCATCTAGGACGAGCATCGAAATGAAGGCCTCAATTCCTTGGTGCATCACGGCTGCGTCACGAGCACGAACATTTTCTCCGCCGCCCATCCAGTCGCGCGTCACCCCGCGACCATTGTTGCTCCATTCTGGTTTCAATTGCAACGGGTTGCCGCCCACGTGAAACACGACAGGTACTTTTGCTTCTTGTAGCAAAGCCCAAATTGGGTTGAAATCGATGTGCGTCGGCGAGCGATCTGCTGCAAGTCGATGTGGCACCCACATCGCTTCAAGACCGTTATCCAAGCTCCATTGCACTTCTTGGAGTGCAAGTTCGGGATTCTCGAGCGGAATCGCCGCAACACCCATTAGCCGATCATCGATTGAGCAGAAGTCAGACATGTGACGGTTGTGCGCACGCGCACCGCCGTATCGCAATTTGTCAGAGATTTTGCTACTCGGCGAAAACGGCATATGCAAACTATGCGTCGAAAATACCAATTGTTTTTTGAATCCAAGCATGTTGCTGGCAATAACTCGGTCATGTTTGTCGAATGCCCCGAGTGCTTGAATTTCTTTAACCTCGGTGATCATTCGATTGCCGAGCGCTATCAATGATTGCTTGTGAATAAGGGTATGTTTTGAGCCGTTACCCACGATTATCGCGACTTCTTCATCGGTCACAAGTGATCGGCCATAGTCAACCTCTGGCAGAAGGTCGCGTAACTCAGGATCAGCAAACTTCTTCAGGAAGTCTGGCAACTCCATGATGTGCGTGTCTGCGTCGTAAAGAACACGATCACCTGCATATGTCATCTAGTTCCCCTGACTCTTGTCTTGACAGTTGATTTGAACGGTAGCACCGAACGGTTCAGCCTGTTTTAACTCGGTTTTTGATGCGACTGAGACAGTGACGAGGTTGGTTCGGGTTCGTGTGGCAGGCCGAGCACACGCTCGCCGAGAATATTGCGTTGCACTTCACCCGTGCCACCGCCGATGGTCAAGGCTTGCGAAAACATATATCCGCTATACCAAGCGTGACTGTGCAGTGTTTTTTGAGTCTCGTGTTCAGTGCCCGTCAACATCGCATCGGCGCCGATCAAGTCGCGCGCCAGCGCCATCACATGCTGGCCGTGTTCGTCGGCGATAATCTTGCGCACACTCGACTCTGGGCCAGGTTGTGCACCACGCAATCTTTGCGTGAGCGTGCGCATGCGAATTATTTCGAGAAGTACATGCTCGGTATAAATCTGTGCGAGGCGTTGGCGCATCACGGGGTTTTCTATTCCGCCCATGGCGCGCACCGACTCGACAACATCCAATGCGGTCGGACCGTATCCCCAAAGCACACCACCCGTTGACAACGAAACGCGCTCGTTGCCGAGCGTTACTTTTGCCAGTCGCCATCCGTCGTTTACGTCACCAACAACATTCGAGTTCGCAATTCGCACATCGGTGAAAAATACTTCGTTGAAAGATTCAGCACCAGCCATCGACTTAATCGGACGAACCACGATTCCGGGTGAGTCCATCGGACAAATAAAGTATGTGATGCCTTTATGCTTCGGCACATCGAGATTCGTACGCGCAAGCAGAATGCCGAACTTTGCGTGTTGCGCGCCAGATGTCCAAATCTTTTGGCCGTTCACGACCCACTCTTGGCCGTCAAGTACTGCCCGAGTTCGCAGGCTCGCAAGATCGCTGCCACTGTCGGGCTCGCTGAACAATTGGCACCAAAAATCTTTGCCCGACAACAAGTTCGGCAGATATTGCCGCTGTTGGTCTGTTGTGCCGGCAAACAAAATCGTTGGCCCCGCCCAGCCAATACCGATCGGGTTTGACGGCCGTGAGATATTCGCTCGTTGCAGTTCTTCGTCAATAATTAGTTGGTGCAAAGCATCGGCGCCGATGCCGTATGGCTTTGGCCAGTGCGGGGCTACATATCCGCCAAGGGCAAGTTCATCGGCGTTCGGATTCGGGTGTTGGCGAATCCATTCGCGCACCGCGACACGACGCGGATCATCTTCACCTGGCAGTAAGTCCATCAGATCCCTTGGCAACTGCCAACGACGCTACGACTATCGGCAGCGCCAACAAGTTCACAGTTGTCATTGATCACGATTAAATTAGCGTGACCAAAACCCGAGTCGAGGCGCGGGCGTCGCTCAACTTTGTGGCCCCGTGCGGCTAGTTCGGTCAGCCACTTATCAGGAGCTTGACCTTCGATCTGAACCGTCGTTGCTTGATTTGATGTCCAAGTATCAAAGCCCGTTGTCGGACCGCGAAGCACCCAGCGCCCGGCGTCAACTACTTTTGCAGGATCATTCGACTGTTGATGGCGCAGAAGGCGGGTAATAATTTGCAAAATAATTTGTGGTTGTGCATCGCCGCCCATTGTGCCGAGCACCGAAAATAGTGAACCGTCGGGTCGGGTGATTAATGCGGGACACAAAGTGTGTGGTGGCTGACGACCCGCGGTGAGTTCTGCTTGATGACCCTTGACCAGCGAGAAACCTAATCCGCGATTATGCAGATTAATTCCAGTTTGTTGTTCTACTAGGCCCGAACCAAAACCAGAGGCATTCGAATTTATTAGCGAAACACCCATTGCGTTGCGATCAACTGCGCACATATATGTAGTGTCGCCATCGGCTCCAGGGTGATTTCGTTGTGATGCAAACTGCGAGTTGATCGTCGATTTGCGGGCGACTAGTTCGGGCAAAATCGCTCCGAGATCTGCACGGTCGTGCAACACATCTGGGCGGTCGTGGCCAACTGCGAGCGATGCTTGGATAAGTAGGTGAGCCCACTGCGTATCATTTGGATCATCTGGTAGATCAAGTTGTTCGCTGAGTGCCAACGCCGCAAGAAATAAATAACCCTGTGACGGGGCAGCAGTCGACCAAATTTGATGCCCATATGCGCTGATCGACAACGGTGCATCCCAAGTTGCTTTAGCGTTCGCCAAGTCGTCTCGTAAAAGAACTCCTTCACTCATTTTGATCAAGCCAGATGCGAACTCTCCTGCGTAAAACGCATCGCGACCGTGTTCAGCAATTGCTCGAAGTGTTCGTGCGACGCCTTGCCGCTTTACTTTGGCGCCAATATCTGTTGCCTGTGATGTGAGTTCAATGAAGTTTTGTTTTATAGATTCGTCAAGACGCTTTAACGAGCCAACCAGAAGTGGTGATGCAGCAAAACCGTTTTCGGCGAACGAAATTGCCGTCGCAAACAATTCTCTAAGCGGAAGCGTGCCGAAGCGTTCATGAAGGGCGAGCCATCCGGCAACACAACCAGGCACGGTTACCGAGTTGAAATTGCCAATCATCGGTATCGAAGTCAAACCGCTTTGGCGCAATGCTTCGGGGTTAACTCCAGAACCGGCTCGACCCGCTGCGTTGAGTGAATACACCTCGCCGTTGAGATGTATCAGCGCAAACAAGTCGCCACCCATTCCACAAAGATGGGGTGCAACAACAGCCATTGCTGCACTTGTCGCGATCGCAGCGTCGACCGCGTTGCCACCTTTTTGAATTATCGCTACACCCGCTTGAGTAGCGAGGGCGTCGGCACTTGAGATCATCTCAACACTGTAAGTGCTGGTACGCGCGCTTATAAAGTCGCTGCGTATTGACTAGTTCGACTATTCAGTCGAACTAAGAACTAGCGCTTCTTTTTTGCTGCTGGTTTAGCAGGAGCAACAGGCTTGCGCACTGTCACGATTTTTGGTGGCTTAGAAACACCGAGTGCGATGTCTTTGAAGCCCTTCAATGCAGTGATCTTGGCAACAGTCTTTGCCTTGACATGAACTTGCTCACCGGTTGCCGGGTTACGAGCCATGCGGGCAGGGCGATATTTTTTTGCAAACTTTGCAAAGCCCGAGATGTTGACGACGTCACCTTTGGCAACTGATGCCAAGATTACGTCGATGGTGCCTTCGACGACAGCAGTTGCTGTCTTCTTGTCGACGTCGGCGTGGATTGCTACTGCTTGGATGAGGTCACGTTTTTTCATATGTCTCAAAGGTATTAGATGGTCGGGCGTATTTGGTGGATTACCCGAAAAGGCTTATTTTGGGCTAAATCGTGCTGTTTAAAGCCTTAAACGCGAAGGGTTGCCCAAACGGGTTGGTGGTCAGACGCGCCCGTCGATTCGTCAATATGTGACTCAATAATTTCAAATTGCGGTGATACAAAAATGAAGTCGATGCGCATGTCGCTGTCGGTGCCTTGTTCGGGATTCGTCTTAAAAGTGACGCCCGCACCAGAGTTCTTATTTGGTTGCCAGGTATCGCGAAATTTTGCGCGAAGCATTATCTCGTAGGTGCGCGAATTTGGTTCGTCGTTGAAGTCGCCAGTGAAGATCATCTCAGGGGGCATCGGCGGAACGGGGTCGTTGAGTTGCCAATGTTCGCGCGATGCCTCATCCCACTCTTTGCCGTTCCAGGCGCCGCCTTCAAGCGTGGCGTTTTCGCAATGCTTGATCAGCGCAGAAATCTGCGAAACACGGTTTGTTTCTGAGATATCCGTGAGGTGCAAGTTGATTACTCGCACAGGTTTTTCTGGTGTCATGATCACGGTCTCAAGTGCGGCTGACCAACTATTCATGGCGTCGCCTGTGTCGTCTTTCGGCAGATGAATCGGGCGTGATGATGCAATCGGGAAGCGACTTATTGTCATTTGTCCGCTCTGTCGGCGACGATTTTTAACCGAGCCATCTGGATTAATGGCGCTTGCGTCGACATCGAGTGACGGCCCAAAAGCGCAATAGCGGTCGGGCATTAGGGTCTGTACTTGGGCAAACTGGTCGGCCATTCCGGTGCGTCGCCAATTGCGGTCGATCTCCTGCAGGCAGATTATGTCGGCATCGCGAACGACATCAAGGCAACGCCTCATGTCGTATTTGTTGTCGGCACCAAGTGAATATTGGATGTTGTACGAGACAATTTTAAACAAAGCCATTTATCGCAAGGCTACAACTTGAGTATGATTTGCACATATGAACAAACTTCAAAAAATTCTTGTCTCAGTTCTCGCGCTTGCTTTGATTTCTGGTGGTTTGGCATCATGTGGTCGAACTTCATCTGCCTCTGGTGTTCTGCGTGTCGGCAACGACGCCGGTTTTGGTGGGGCCGAAACTATGGACCCATACGACGGC
>CAMDEC010000047.1 GCA_945893395.1 Bifidobacterium breve | reverse complement strand
GCGGTGTCGTGTTTCGTCATGAGACTTACGATCACGCTTATCCGCATTGTTGGCGCACTGGAAAGCCACTCATATATATAGCTGTCGGTTCGTGGTTCGTCAAGGTCACGGCAATTCGCGATCGCATGGTTGAACTCAACGAGCAAGTGCGCTGGGTGCCAGACCACCTAAAACATGGCAGTTTTGGCAAGTGGCTAGAGAACGCCCGCGACTGGACGATCAGTCGCAATCGATTTTGGGGTTCGCCGATTCCGGTGTGGCGCAGTGACGATCCGAATTATCCGCGGATCGATGTATACGGCAGCATCGAAGATCTGCGTCGCGACTTTGGCGTCGAGATTTCAGAGTTGCATCGACCAGCCATCGATAATTTGGTTCGCCCGAATCCGGATGACCCGAGTGGCAAGTCGATGATGCGTCGAGTTCCCGAAGTTTTGGATTGCTGGTTCGAGAGCGGTTCAATGCCTTTTGCCCAAGTGCATTATCCGTTCGAAAACCAGGAGTGGTTCGAGAATCACTATCCGGGCGATTTCATCGTCGAATACATCGGTCAGACCCGTGGCTGGTTCTACACGCTGCATGTACTGGCCACCGCACTGTTTGATCGACCAGCATTTTCTAATTGCGTGAGCCACGGCATCGTGCTCGGAGAAGACGGCGCGAAGATGTCCAAGAGTCTGCGCAACTATCCGGATCCAATGAAGGTGTTCGACAGTCACGGGGCAGATGCAATGCGCTGGTATCTGCTTTCTTCTTCGATCTTGCGCGGCTCAGACTTTGCGGTCACCGAAGAAGGTATGCGCGACACCGTGCGACAAGTGATCTTGCCATTGTGGAATAGTTGGTATTTTTTGTCGCTTTACGCCAACGCCGAATCTGTTTCGGGTCGTGTCGACATGACGAGCGACAACGTTTTGGATCGCTACATTATCTCGAAACTTTGTGGGCTCGTTGAACAAACGACGAAAAGTTTCGACGCCTACGATTTGTTCGCCGCTTGCGCCGAAATTCGGACTTTTCTGGATGCTTTGACCAATTGGTACATTCGTCGCAGTCGAGACCGTTTTTGGAAGGGTGATGTTGCGGCGATCAACACTCTGCACAGTGTTTTGCATATAGTCACGCGGATTACCGCCCCAGTGTTGCCGTTAATCTCTGAACAAATTTTTCGCGGGCTGACGGGCGAGCGAAGCGTGCACCTTCAATCTTGGCCAACCATTGAAGGTTTGCGCAAAGACGAGCAACTTGTCGCATCAATGGATCGCGTGCGAGATGTGTGTTCGACAACTTTGTCGTTGCGCAAGGTGCATTCACGCAGAGTTCGTCAACCGCTTGCCAGTTTGACCGTGGCGACCGAAGACTCGACCGCGCTCAGAAACTTCGTCGAGATCATCGCCGACGAGGTGAATGTGCGAGAAATCAAATTCTCTGACGATGTTTCTGCCTTCGCCGAATTTGAACTACAGGTTGTGCCGAGCGTTGTCGGCCCGAGGCTGGGGGCGAACACGCAAGCCGTAATCAAAGCCGTGAAAAGCGGCAACTGGGTGCGAAAAGGCGATGTGATCACCGCGGGATCGATTGATCTGCAACCAGGTGAATACCAACTGAAACTTGTGCCCAAAGCCTCTGGGGCGAGTGCGGCATTGGGTACTACGAGTGGTGTGGTCGTTCTTGACATCAATTTGACCCCAGAGCTCGAAGCCGAAGGTGCGGCGCGAGACATAATTCGTTTTATCCAACAGCAACGCCGTGACGCCGGGTTGGATGTGTCTGACCGAATTCGTTTGCGTTTGGGGTTGTCAGCCGAACTTTGTGCGCAGGTTGAAGCGCACCATGAGACGATTAAAGCTGAGACTTTGGCCACCGAATTGGATGTTTTTGTGCTCACCGATAATCAGGCTCCGAACGCCGATTTAGATGGAGTGGCAGTGTTTGTGGCGGTAAATCCGATATCGTAACGCGGTCAAATTAGTGCGTTCTAAAATCGAACCGCTTGAGAGGTAAAAATGGCATCTGCTAAGAAGAAAAAGCAGGCAATGGCTAAAAAGAAACTCGTGGCGCGCAAAAAGGCAGTACTCAAGAAGAAGCTTGAAGTCAAGAAGAAGTTGGCACTGAAAAAGAAGCTTGAACTGAAAAAGAAGCTTGAAGTCAAGAAGAAGCTTGAACTGAAAAAGAAGCTTGAACTGAAAAAGAAGCTTGAACTGAAGAAGAGACTTGAACTGAAGAAGAGACTTGAACTGAAGAAGAGACTTGAACTGAAGAAGAGACTTGAACTGAAGAAGAAGCTTGAATTGAAGAAGAAACTCGAACTCAAGAAGAGGCTTGAGCTGAAGAAGAAACTCGCTCAACTCAAAGACCTCAAGAAGCGCAAGGAGCAAGAAAAGCGTAAGGCGATCGGCGAACGCAAACGTCTGCAGCGCGAGAAGCAAAAGTTGGCCCAACGCCTGGCAAAAGAGCGTGTCAAGTTGAAGGCTCAGCAACTCGCCGAGCGACTTGCGCTCAGAGCGGCAAAAGAAAAAGAGCGTCTAAATATCAAGCTTGCTCGTGCAGCCGAAAAGGCAGCCATACTTGAGGCACGCGAGGCAGCACGATTGGCAGAAATCGAAGCCAACCGTAAACCAGTTGCTCCGCCTAAGCCACCGATCATCAAGGGTGTGATGCAAGATGGCATCACACCGACGAAAGAATTCAACATCGAGTTTTTGATGTCGCAACGTGAACTACTAATTGCCGAGCGTCGCAACCTGCTGGGTCAGGCCGACCAACTTGAGAGCGAAGCCAATGCCATTGTCGAAAACTCAGAGATGGGTGATGTGCAATTTGACGACGAAGGTGGCGAGGGTGACACGATGGTCGTCGAGCGTGAGCGAGATCTGACGCTTTCGGCATCCGCCCGCCAAACAGTAGAAGAAATCGACGAAGCGCTCGCGCGACTTGAGACCGGTGATTATGGTTATTCATCCCGTTCTGGCTTGCCGATTCCGCGGGAAAGACTAAAAGCAATTCCGTGGACGACTGAACTCGTCAAAGAGCGTGCAGGTGGCATCGGTTCCTACTAGGGCTCTTAACTCAAGTGCCAAAATTGTTATCGGGCTGGTCGTTGTCTCTGATCAGTTGAGCAAACACTGGGCCCTCAACGAACTTGCTGGTGGCCGCACGATTGATATTTTTTGGACCTTGCGTTTTAATTTGGTTTTTAATTCGGGAATGGCCTTCTCTCAAGGGCAAAGTGCAGGTCGGATAATCGGAGCATTGGCAATTGGTGTGGTTGCATGGTTGTGGCGCAGTTTGTCCAAGACGACTTCGAAAATTGCAGGGATCGGAATGGCTCTTTTAATCGGTGGGGCACTCGGCAATCTGGCTGATCGACTGTTTCGAGACGAAGCTTGGCTAGGTGGGGCAGTGGTTGACTTTATTGATTTGCAGTGGTTTCCAGTTTTTAACATTGCTGATTCGTCGGTAACGATCGGCACAACTTTGTTGATCTACTCGTCCATAGTCAATGCGAGATTGAAGAACAATTCATGAATGAAGAGGCTTTTGGCGCCGATGAATCTGGCGCACGCGTGATTGATGAATTTGTGCCCGCGGCTTTGGCTGGTCAACGCGTGGATCGCATTGTTTCGCTCGTCGCCGACATTCCCCGGGCGGCAGCCGCAGCCTTGATCGACGCCGGCGCAGTAAAAGTTGACGGTGTCGCGGTCAAAGCCGGAAAATTGAAAGTGACGGAAGGCCAGCAACTTCGAGTTGAACTTGCTCTGCTACCCAAAAAACAGTTGCCGTTGCCCGAGCCAAACATCAACATTGAAATTGTTTACTCAGACGAGGATGTGATCGTGATCAACAAGCAGGCGGGCATCGTCGTGCACCCTGGCGCGGGCAATCCGACCGGCACACTTGTCAATGCCGTGTTGGCGAAATATCCCGAGGTAGCAACTGTCGGTGATCCGTTTCGCCCAGGTGTGGTGCACCGACTCGATGCGGGCACCACGGGTCTGATGGTGATGGCACGCACTACTCGTGCCTATGAAGCGCTAGTTGATGCACTATCTCGACGAGTCGTTGTACGAAGATATTTGGCGCTGGTTTGGGGTCATATGAGCGCGGTTTCTGGTGTGATTGATGCTCCACTTGGTCGCGATCAACGCGACCCGACGAAGATGTCGGTTCTGGCTGGCGGAAAAGTCGCCCGAACAACCTATGAAGTTCAACGGACTTTCAATTTGCCAGTGGATTGTTCGCTTCTGGAATGTGGTTTAGAGACTGGGCGTACGCATCAGATTCGCGTGCACTTGGCGACTTTGGGGCACGGTGTGGTGGGTGATGTCGTCTATGGCGGTGCGAGAAGTGTGCTCTCATCACCGAGGCCGATGTTGCACGCAACTAGTTTGCAATTCGATCATCCCGTGACTAACAAAGGAATGAAATTCAACGTTGCACTACCACAAGATTTTTCCGCAGTCTTGGCCAAGTGCTCGCAAAGTACCGTCTAGAGATATTTTTTAAAACTGTTTATTTTTTGACAGTGGGCCAGGCTGCAGCACCTCTAGAAATCGCCACGATTTCTTCGAGTGTGTATTTGGCCAGGTGCTCACGCATGTGTTCACTCGCCAGGTTCCACACGGCCAGCAGCACACATTGACCTTCATGGTCGCAAGAACCATCTTTATGCGGCTCACCAAAATCGCCGACAGAAATAGGACCATCTACCGCTGAGATAATTTCTGAAAGACGAATTTCTCCGGCTGGTTTGGCCAAGATGTAGCCACCTCCAACTCCACGCTTTGATTTGACGATGCCAGCACCTTTGAGTGCCAAGAGAATTTGCTCAAGATATGGCTGGGGAAGGGCGGTACGTTCGGCGATGTCACGCACCGATGTTGGCCCCGCCTGCTCGGCATGCAAACTAAGCGAGAGAAGGGCACGACAGGCGTAATCACCTCGGGTAGAAATTCGCACGCCTTTATACTATGACACTCAGACCTGCGCCGAAATTGCACTCCTGCGCGAATAGGGCTGCACTACTCTCAAGGGGCACAACATGGCAACTTCACACTCGCCCGGTCCGCGGCTTCCTAACTACAAAAATGGCTGCGTCACTGGCATCATTCCTGCGTTGCTCGGCCCCAACGGCACAAAAGAAGTTCCAGATTGGATGCCGAGTTGCGTGCAAAATGCCCGACAGGTAGTTCTATTGGTGGTGGATGGTTTGGGTTGGCATCAGTTGCAAAAAAATATCGAGCAATGTCCGACGCTGGCTGCAATGCAAGGTTCGGCGATCACGACGGTGGCTCCGACGACAACAGTCAGCGCGCTCACTTCAATTACCACTGGTCTCGCCCCTGCCGAGCACGGCTTAGTTGGTTATCGCATCGACATGGGTGGGCGGGTGATGCAAATGCTCAAATGGGGCGATGAGAAGGGTGATCTCAGAAATATGTATCCACCCGATCTGATTCAGCCCTGCCCACCGTTCATGGGCGCAAGCGTGCCGGTTTTGAGCAAAGCCGAACTGGAAGGTTCGGCTTTTACCGAAGCACATTTGCGCGGCGTGCGAGCACGAGGTTGGCGTGCTGCTTCAAGCATCGCCGTTGAAGTCGGGCAACTGCTACGCGGCGGTGAGAAATTTATCTACGCCTACTACGACGGTGTCGACAAGATTGCTCACGAGCGTGGATTTGGTCCATTTTATGAAGCCGAGTTGCGCAGCACTGATGAAATTGTCAAAAACATTCAAGAGGTTCTCACGCCAAACTCGGTACTTGTTGTAACTGCAGACCATGGTCAAGTTATGGTTGGTTCGAATACAAAGTCACCCCACGCCGACGTGCTGGCGATGACTAGTTATCAATCTGGCGAAGGCAGGTTCAGATGGCTTCATGCGCGTGGCGGCACGCAAGTTGAGTTGTTGGCTCGCGCCGAGTCGCATCACTCTGATTGTGCGTGGGTTGTCAGCAAAGAACAGGTGATTGACGAAAATTGGCTCGGACCGCGACTTGGAGCGTCCACCCGAAAGCGTCTGGGCGACGTGGCTCTCGTGGCTCGCGACCCAGTTAGCTTTGACGACGTCGCCGACACCGGGGCATATTTATTGCAGTGTCGTCACGGTGCATTGACAGACGATGAACTGGATGTACCGTTGCTCGCAATGGCAATTAAGTGATAAGTTTGGCGGCCCACCATGAAAAACCCTGAAGATCAACCTGTCGAATTAGACCCGCAAACCGAAGTGCTCGTTGAGCAAGAAGAAAGTGCGCTCGAGACCGTCACCGCGCCGGCCAAAGTAATGCGAATTGGCTCGATGATCAAACAATTGCTCGACGAAGTTCACTCGATGACTTTGGATATGCCGTCGCGCGAGCGCCTGGCCGAAATTTACGAGCGTTCGATCGTTGAATTAGCCGAAGCGTTGTCGCCTGACCTGCAAGAAGAGTTGCGAATGTTGGCCTTGCCATTCAACGACGGTGAAGTGCCATCAGATGCCGAGTTGCGCGTGGCTAAAGCGCAGTTGGTTGGTTGGCTTGAAGGTTTGTTTCACGGCATTCAGGCCACGATGTTTGCGCAGCAACTATCAATGCGTCAGCAATCTGATCAACGACAAATTCAGTCTGGTCAAACGCCCGACGCACAACCGAGGGATCGTCCAGGAACTTACCTGTAATGGGTAAGTCGTTTACGCACCTACACGTTCACACAGAATTTTCGATGCTCGATGGGGCGTCTCGACTCGACGAACTCGTGGGTCGTGCCGTGGCCGATGGCCAATCGGCTCTTGGCATCACCGACCACGGCAACATGTATGGAGTAATAGATTTTTATAAAGAGTGCACCAAACGCGGCATTAAACCCGTGATCGGTACCGAGGCCTACATGGCTTATGAATCGCGCCATGAACGCCCAACTCGTCGCGGGCGCATTGACGACAGCGGTGGCGACACCGAAGCTGGGAAAAAACTTTATTATCATTTAACGCTTCTTGCCGAGAATAATATTGGCTACAAAAATTTGATTCAGTTGGCGAGCCTCGCGTTTCTTGAAGGCTATTACTACCAACCGCGAATGGATTGGGAGTTGCTGACTAAATACAGTTCGGGATTGATCGCAACTTCCGGGTGTTTGGGTGGACATGTTCTGCAGGCCCTCAAAAATGGCAAAGACGAAGAAGCATTGAAAACTGCGGCCCGGCTACAAGACATCTTTGGCAAAGACAATTTTTTTATCGAGTTGCAGGATCACGGCATCCCATTGCAGATTGAAACAAATCCAAAACTTATCGAAATCAGCAACAAAATCGGGGCACCGTTATTGGCGACAAACGACTGTCATTACACGAATCGTGAAGACAGTGCATCGCATGATGCCTTGCTTTGCGTGCAGACTGGCTGCACGATCAACGATCCGAATCGGCTCAAATTCGAGGGGCATGAGCATTATTTAAAAACTTCCGAAGAAATGCGGTGGTTGTTTCGTGAACAGCCGACCTCGTGCGACAACACTTTGTGGATAGCCGAGCGGGTGAAAGTGGATATTCAATTCAATGTTCCTGTCCTGCCGAATTTTCCGATTCCCGCGGGCTTTGCCGATGACCACACATATCTTGAACATCTAACTTGGATCGGCGCCAAACAACGCTGGGGCGAGAAGCTCGCGCCTGAAGTTGTTGAAAGAGTCGCATACGAGTTGTTGACCATCAAGACCATGGGCTTTAGTTCGTATTTCTTGATCGTTTGGGACTTGGTGCGTTACGCCCGCGATAAGTCGATTCGTGTCGGGCCTGGTCGCGGGTCGGCAGCGGGTTGTGCAGTGGCTTACTCGCTGCAGATCACGGACCTCGACCCGATTAAATATGACCTGCTGTTCGAGCGCTTTTTAAACCCTGGTCGTCGGTCAATGCCAGATATCGATATGGATTTCGACTCGCGTTACCGCGACGAAATGATTCGTTATGCATCTGAAAAGTACGGTCGAGACCACGTTGCGCAAATTATTACTTTTGGCACGATCAAGGCGCGCAACGCCGTGCGAGATGCGGCAAGGGTTTTGGATTATCCCTACGGTTTGGGCGACAAGATTGCCAAGTTGATGCCGCCAGTGGTGATGGGTCGCGATACGCCACTTAAATATTGCTTCGAAGAAGATGAGCAACACAAAGACGGTTTTCGCGCCGCGAGTGACTTGAGGGCTCTTTATGAGAGCGACCCCGATGTCAAAACCATCATCAAAACGGCGCGCGGACTAGAGGGCTTGAAGCGCAGTGTCGGCATTCACGCTGCCGCCGTGGTTATTACGAAAGAAAAACTCACCGAGTATTTGCCAATTCAACGCAAAGCCGAACCTGGACAGCAGGCGGAGCACGCACCGATCGTGACACAGTATGAAATGCACGCCGTTGAAGAACTCGGACTGTTGAAAATCGACATCTTGGGATTGCGCAACCTGGACGTAATCACCGACACGAACAAAATGATTCAAGAACTTCAGGATCCGAACTTTGATATTGACAAGGCACCTTTCGACGACGTAAAGACCTTTGAATTGCTGCGTCGCGGCGACACGATCGGGGTATTTCAACTTGAGTCACCGAACATTCGAGCCCTGGTACGCAGCATGGTGCCGAGCACGATCGATGATTTGGCTGCAATTGTTGCCCTTTATCGACCTGGCCCGATGGGGGCGAACATGCACAACGACTTTGCCGATTTCAAGAATGGTCGAAAATCGCCCCAGATTTTTCATCCTGATGCCCAAGATCTGTTGGGTGACACATATGGCTTGATGATCTACCAAGAAAGCATGATGCGAGTTGCGCAAAAGTTTGCCGGCTACAGCCTCGAAAAAGCAGATGATCTTCGAAAAGCATGCGGCAAAAAAAATCGTGCGGACATGAAAAAGCAACGAGCCAGTTTTGAACAGGGTTGTGTCGACCGTGGTTACGGTCAAGATCTTGGCGAGACCTTGTTTGATTCAATCGAAAACTTCGCTGACTACGCATTCGGCAAGAGCCACGCTTATGGCTACGGATTCATCGCCTATCAAACCGCCTATCTAAAAGCCAATTATCCGATCGAGTACATCGCCTGCCTGTTGACCAGCGTCAAAGCCAGCTATGAACGAGCGGCAATTTTCTTGGCGGACGCAAGGGCCAACAACATCACGGTTAGAACCCCAGACATAAATACCTCTGGTGTCGACTTTGTTCCCGTGATAAGCGGCGATCAACGCGTCATAAGTTTTGGTCTTTCGGCAATTCGAAATGTGGGCGAAGCCCTGGTCAGCCAACTTGTCGAGTTTCGGCGAGCAAATGGTCTGTTCACCTCGTTCTACGACTTTGCTGATCGAGCACCTGTGACGACGCTGAATAAACGAACGGTTGAGTCGTTGATCAAAGCCGGCGCATTCGATTCGCTTGGACACCCACGAAAAGGGCTATTGCTGGTGTTCGAATCAATTATCGAGAACACGCTCAATCGGCGAAGAGAGCGCGATCAAGGCGTGATGAGCCTGTTTGAAAGCACGGCAGATTCGAAGTCAACTTACTCCGAGCAGATTGAAATTCCGGCGATCAATTATGAGAAGTCCGAACAATTGAAAATTGAGCGCGAGATGCTCGGTCTCTATGTCTCCGATCATCCACTTCGTGGGGTCGAGGGTCAGTTGCGTCGCAAAGTTGAATGCTCCCTGGCCGACCTTGAAGAAAAAAGTGATAGTGCATATCTGACGCTGGGTGGCGTAATCACCGCGGTCAACCGTAAATTCACTCGCAAGGGCGACCAGATGGCGATAATCACAATTGAAGATTTGCAGGGCTCACTCGATGTCAATATCTTCCCCAAGACATATGCGAGTTATGGTCATTTGATTCAAGAAGACACGATCGTCACTGTGCGCGGACGACTTGACAAGCGCGAAGATTCTCATGTTGCATTTAATGCACAAGAATTGAAGATAGTCGAGCCGATGCGGGCAAGTGACTTGAGCCTGCACATTGAGTTGGCGGGTCGTTCTTTGTCGCAAGAAGACATCGTTAATTTACAAGAACTTTTGAAAGACCATAGTGGTCAAACCCCTGTTCAGTTGCACATGCCCGGTGGCAAGAGTTTGCGCTTGGCCCCCGAATTCAACGTTGACATTGACCGCGCAATCGGAGCTCTGCGCGCGTCCTATGGCAACAGTGTCTATATCGGGTAGCGCCACATTGTTTGATTAAACAGCGAATAAGTCAAGGCGATAAAACTCACCATCGGAAATTGAAGATTTTGCTGGCAGACTGTATATGTTATGTCGCTCGTTGTTAAGACCATAGATGCTTCGGCTCTGGTCGACTCAGACCTTGACGATCTCGCGGCGATGGGTGGCGCTTTTGGTATTGGTGCGATTTCGAAAGCCAAAGAAGATTGGGTACTTTTCGCCAGCGCCAAACTTGACGGCAAATTGCATGGATTTATGTTTTCAACCCTTGAGCGCATCGGTGGCACACCGTGCGTACTTTTGGGCATGCTCAGCGTCAAGCGCACATCGAAGAGAGATCAAATTCTCAAGGGTCTAATGGGCGAGGCTTATCATCGAGCCTTGATGGCATTTCCTGATGAAGATGTTGTAGTTGGTTCGAGGTTTGTAAGTGTTGATGCGCTTGAGGCATTCAAGTCGCTCACCGAATTGATTCCGCGACCCGATCATCGCGCCGTAGGCGAAGAACGAGCATGGGGCAGGAGATTGGCGAGGCGCTTTGGTTGTGAAGCGCAGTATGACGAACAGTCCTTTGTCATCAAGAGCAACGGTCAAAGCGGATTTATGGATTTTGAATCATTGAAACCAGGCAAAGCACCGGCAGGCGTTGCTAGTTTTTTCAAAAGTGTCTCAGCAAAAAAGTCTGGCGCCCTTGTCGTGCATGGCTGGACGATGACAGAAAACTTGCTGAAACTCGGCAAACACTAAATATCGATTATGCAGTTTGCGGACTGCGTTCGTTCGCGCAAAATGGTGCGCGCGTTTCGCCCTGATCCAATCGCGAAAGATCTTCTTGATCGAATCGTCGAAGTTGCATCTTGGGCGCCGTCAGCGGGCAAGACGCAAGGATGGCATTTGTTGGTTCTTCAGGGTTTACAGACTGAAAAGTTTTGGGATGTCACTTTGCCAAAGCAGAAGCGCTCAAGTTTTCGTTGGCAGAATCTGCTCGATGCGCCGGTAATCGCTCTCGTCTTTGCAGACCCGCAAGCGTACTTAGATCGTTACAGCGAGCCGGACAAGTCAGCAACGAACCTAGGCAACGAGACCTCATCTTGGCCGACGCCATATTGGACGGTAGACGCATCTTTTGCAACCATGCAGTTGTTGCTCGCGGCGCACGACATTGGTTTAGGAGCGTTGTTTTTCGGAGTGTTTAAAGGTGAAGATCAATTGCGAGAACATTTCAAAGTTCCCCAACAGATGCAATTGATCGGTGCGGTAGCGCTTGGTTGGCCAATCGCTGAAAAACCAGGTGACAAGGGTGCGAGTGCCAAGCGGGTTCGGCGCAAGCCTGATCAAATAATTCATAACCAAGGCTTCAGACAATAAGAGCGAGTGCCTTTTCAAGTTCGTCAACGGTGGCGGCAGGTGCACTGCACGAATAATTTTGACAGACATAGGCAAATCCTGGCCGACGATCCCGCCATATCGGCGAGTTAAACGGCTCGCCGAACGTCACTACAGCAGTTGGCAACCATTTATTTTTGAGGTGATCGATCAAATCTGGGCGGTGACCCGTCACGGCTATCTCGGTCATGCCTTTGTGGTGCAGGTGAACCGCAATCAGCAGGTTGCCAAATGCGCTGGGCGCTCCCGCTGCAATTTTCGTGAACAATTGCAATATCGCGAGTGCGGCTTGGGTGAACTTTGTATTCCCCGAGATGGCACCAAGCCGCATCAGTGCATTGGCCGCCGTTGAGTTTGCCGATGGGGTGGCATTGTCGAGCAAATCTTTTTGACGAACGATCAGTTGCTCGGCGTCCTGGGCAACGGTGAATAAACCACCATATTGGGCATCCCAATGGTGGGTGATCAAATCATCGGCAACCTGCTCGGCTCGAGCAAACCAAATGGCTTTGCCGGTTGCTTCTCCAAGACGAGTAAATGCATCAATCAAGTGTGCAAGGTCGGCAGCGAGCGCACGGTGCCGTGCTTTTGGCTGACCGGACTGTTGCCAACTTCTAAACCATCTAAACGAATCTGTATCTGGGTCTTGCACTCTGAGTTCGCGATACAAGAACTCACCATTTTGTTCTGCCATCGTCAACCAGTCGGCTCGGTTAAAAAGAGTCGCCGCCTCAACGAGCGATGCGGTCATCATCGCGTTCCATTCAGTCAGAACTTTGTCGTCCAAGAGCGGTCGATTACGCAGAGCACGGGTGGCGAGAAGCGTCGAGCGAATTTTTTCTACGATTGCTGATCGCTTGAAGTCGCCACGATGATTCAATCTCGTCGGAATATTCTTGCCTTCAAAGTTTCCTGCGTCCGTGATCTCGTAATAGTCAATGGCGATCTTTGCTTCTTCGGGTGGCAAGGTTTCGCGCAGTTGGCTTGGGGTGAAGACATAAAAGTGGCCCTCATGCGAATGACCATATTCGTCCAGCGAGTCGGCATCTTCAGCGCTAAAGAAGCCGCCGCCTGAATGTCGTAAATCACGGGCAAGATACTCGACAATTTCTTCGCAGATTTGTTTGTAGGACTCACTTTTGAAGACAATCGCGGCGTGGGTGTATACACGCAGCAATAGTGCTTGGTCGTAGAGCATTTTTTCAAAGTGGGGTACCAGCCATTTTTCGTCCACGCTGTATCGCGAAAACCCACCACCAATATGGTCGTACATTCCACCTGAGGCCATCGCGTCCAAACTCGTGGTGACTATGGTCTTGATACTTTCGTCGGGCTTATCCAGATATTGCCGGATCAGTAAGTCAAGATTCATCGTGCTCGGAAACTTTGGCGCCGAGCCGAACCCGCCCCATTGCGAATCGAATGCGTTGGCGAATTGTTTGCAGGCGTCAGCGACCAGATCGAAACTGGGCAACGAAGCATCGGGTGTGATCGCCGCAGTTCTACCCAGCGACTCAATAAGCGCGTGGATGTTGTTTTCGATATCTGCGCGACGATTGTGCCAAGCGTCGTCGATTGCGGTCATCAGTTTCAAAAAAGATGGTTTAGGAAAGTAAGTGCCACCGAAGAATGGCTGACCGTCCGGACTCATAAAAACTGTCATCGGCCATCCACCGCGTCCTGACATTGCCTGAACTGCATCCATGTATAACGCATCAATGTCGGGTCGTTCTTCGCGATCAACTTTGATGTTCACGAAGAGTCTGTTCATCACTTGTGCAGTTTCGAGATCTTCGAAACATTCGTGAGCCATGACGTGACACCAGTGGCAAGCCGAGTATCCGACTGAGAGCAGAATCGGCACATTTCGAGATTTGGCTTCGGCGAAAGCCTGTGGACCCCAACTAAACCACTCGACCGGGTTGTCCTGATGTTGGCGTAGGTATGGGCTCGTCTCTAATGCAAGGCGGTTTGGCATCTTGGATCGTTCTCCGGCGTTAGTTTTTGGACACGACTTCGACAACGACAGTTCTACCTAATTTTTGGTACGGAGATTTCGCCTCGGCGAAAATCCGAAGTTTGCATGATCCACTTTGAGCCGTGGTCAAAACTTTTTTGATAATTTTGCACGGACCTGAAATAACTCGAGCACTTACAGTGCCTTTCGAGGCGCTCGCCACTAATTCGCTGATCGCGACTTTCATACCAACTTCAAGGGTTGATACTGAAGTCCAGATCGCCGAAACCTTCGGTGTCGTAGTTGAAAAACGCATTTGCGGTATTCCACCGACCGAGATCAAGGTGCCAAATCGCAAAAATGTGTCGATGTCTCGTCGAAGAGGCGTATAGATATTTCTTT
>CAMDEC010000046.1 GCA_945893395.1 Bifidobacterium breve | reverse complement strand
GTAAGAACCCGACCTTCGTCGTAATTTGGGAAGAAAATATTGATCGCCAGGTCTTTTGTCCATGACAAAAATTGTTCGACACCCATTTCTGAAATCATTTGAAACGATGCGGGGTCAAATGAAATCGTCAGATTATTTTGTTGCGCAAGTTGCGCCGCCGTTCGTGCAGCCGAGCGTGGTGGGTCCGTGAAAAAACTCCAGGCGGTGAGGTGCAAATGATTTGAGGATGTGATCACGTTGCGTGGCAGTTCGGATGGAATCAAATAAAAGTCGGCACCGTGACCCGAGACCATGCTGCGTTCGCCCGTTTGGTCGACGAATACGGCGACGCTGCCCGTGAGATGAGCATCAGTTTCAACGAAATGATGCTCGATGTTTTCTTTGATCAAGTCTTCGCGAGCCAACTGGCCGAAGCGATCGCGACCGATTTTGCCGATGAAGCGTGTATTTAAACCACAGCGCTTCGCCCACACTGCCAAGTTGGCCGCACTGCCACCTGGGGTGAGCATCACTTCGCCGAATGAGTCGCCACCTTTGAGCAGGTTGTTGTTCGTGCGGATCAGTACATCCCACGCGAAATCGCCGACGACGCAAAGTGATGTTGACATCACCTTTAACGGTATCGGCACAAGTTGTTAGTGGGGGATCGTAGTTTTGTCGCGAGATTCTGAGGCGGCAAGAGACCCAACGGCGCCAATCACAAAGATTGCACCGATCACGCGCGCAATAGTCAAAGGCTCGCCCAGAAAAATCACACCAGCAAGAATCGATGAAACGGGTTCGAACGTTTGGAGTACGGCTGTTTTTCCTGTGCCGATCAACTTCATTCCGCTATAGAGCATCGCGGTTGGCAAAACTGTCGCTACCACCGCCAAAAGTACGACACTGATCCACCCATTTGTGGAGGTAGGAAAATTAATTTCGACTGAAGAAGGTGCGACAAAGTAATAAATTATATATGAAGTTGCGGCACCAAACATCACAATCGTCACGCCCGTCAAAAGATCGACTTTTGGCAACACCTGTGAACTGAAAACGATGTAGAACGAATACTCAACCGCGACAATCAACACGAGAATTACACTGAGCATGTCGCCACCGCCCACTTGCCCTGCTGCGATCACAACGCCAACTGTGGTTGACGCCAAACAGAATACGATTATTCGACTTGGCTTAGAGCCGAGCAGCCACCACGAGAGCAAAACAACTATTACGGGGCCACATGAGACAATAATTATCGCCAAACCACTATCAATATTTTTTAATGCCGTAAAATACAACAGTGTGGCAATGAAGTAGCCAAAAGCGCCCAGCAAAAATATTTGAAGGAACAATTTCGGTGCTGGCCACTTGGTTTCCTTAGATGAGAATTGGCGAACTACAAGCATCAAAAGGGTCGCCACGGTAAATCTGGCGAGCAAAGTTCCGACAACACTTGCTCCGCCTCGGTACGCAAAGTTTGCAAAAGTAGGCGACAGCCCGAAACCGATGCAACTGATGATGATTAGCGCAACGCCTAGAGCATTTGGATTTTTACGCACTCGGTAAATCTATTACATCTTGAGAAGTCAGTTCGTAAAGGATGTTGAAATGATTGCGCGACTTGAATTCTTTCTGCTTTGCTTTCGAATGGCTTTCAAATGATGACCAGGCCGTTGCGAAGTCTCGTGACTGGCGTTTGAACTCGTCGGTTTCGTTTTCACCCCAAATTATTGCGATCGGTGTGTCTTTTGCATTGGCGACGAAATTGATTGGCGACAACTCTCGGGCTGATTGTTCGTTGAGTCGAACTGCGTCATTCACTGAAGTATTGACGATCGGCTCTAGATCGAAAATGCCAGAGACCATAATTGCGCCGCCGAATTTTGGTGAGTCAGGGTTGCAGAGTTTCATCGCCACAAGTTGTGCGCCAGCCGAGTGACCGATCAGCGTGATGTTTTGCGGTTCGTAACTTTGCAGCAAATAATCGATCGCTTGTGAGGTTTGTTTGACCAGTGTTTCGAGCGGTTCATTGGGGCATAGCGAATAGTTGACCGGCGCAGCACTGAAACCAAGTTCGTGCCAGCCTGGTGTGAGAAAGGTGCCATCGTCGGCTGATAACCGTCGCCAGAACCCACCGTGTACAAAGGCGATCAATTTTTGATTTGATTCGTTTGGCTTGGTGTTTTGTGCGAGCCACAGCCAAGCGTCGTTGTGTTGACCGTATTGCAGTTTGGCGTGACTGATTGTTTGGCGCGAGGCTTGGCCGGCGCGGGCATATTCATCCAAAAAAATTTGAATATTTTCAACGCGCGATGCGGGCGTGTATTCGCGCTCAAGATCGGTCGCGTTGTATTTCTGCCAAGTCATAACGAGTTTGCGATCATCGGCCTCTAGGTTTGTCGATTGGAGCGGGTGACGGGGATCGAACCCGCATAACGAGTTTGGAAAACTCGGACTCTAGCCATTGAGCTACACCCGCATTTCTGCGTACAGTGATTTTATCAGCGACTCGTTACGTCACAGTTATGTTGTTGTCTCAACTAGTCTTTTTGCGTGATTCCAAAGTTTGTGCGTGCGAAATTTGTTGGTGTTAAGCAGCCGCTTGGTCGTTGGATTCTGCGCCATGTAGTTGAGTTCGCCATCTTGTCACCCGCTATTCTTTTCACCTGGCTCTGGCTCAAAGCGTGGCGTAAAGAAGTCCTCCTCGTCGGTGTTGCTTCAAGCTCAATTACTGCATTTTTGATGCCACTCGAGGTTGAACTCCGCAGGCGTGTAGATATCAAATCAGACTTGAGTCAATTAATCGTTTTGGATCTTTCACCTGATGCAAATTCTCAAATTCGCAAAATGTATGACAGTGTGGCGAAAATTTACGGTGAAGAAGCAAAATTACTACGTCGGATTATTTGGTGGGCTTCGGCGCTTGGCCGACTTCAGTTACCGAGGAGAGAAATCTTAGAAATTCACGAGGATTCAATGTGGCACACGGGTCAGCCCTTGGTCAGTTTGACGGCTGCGGAGATTGAAGTAGGAAATAAGTTTTTAGAGTCAATTGGTGTCGGGAAGAATCAGCCAATTGTCTGCTATGCCACTAGAAGCAGTAGTTACTACGAAAAATTGAGTGCCTCTGGGGTGCAGCTCAAATCACGAAATGTTCGCAACCCAGATGAATCGATTTATTTTGAAGTATCAAAATATCTGAGCGAGCAGGGTGCCTTCGTGATTCGTTTGGGGAAAAATCTAGACACCAAAGTTCCAGATAGTTACCAAGAATATATTTTTGATTACGCGTCCGAGTTCAGGACGGAATTCCTCGATGTCTTTTTGGTTCAAAGGTGTAACTTATTTATCAGTGGGGGAACAGGTCTAGTTATAATGAGAGCAATTGCTAATTTGCCGACCATTAACTCAGATTTTTACCGAATTCATAAGGGTTGGTTCAAAAAAGACTTGGCTTTATTCCAAAAAGTTTATTACATTCATAAAAATAGATTTGCAACTGTCAGCGAGAAGGTGGCAATGAAAAGTCAGTTTTCAGACGAACGTCATCAAGAGCGGCTTGGGGTTAGGTTAATTAAAAACACGGTTGAAGAAATTCTCGCAGCATGTGACGAGATGACTGCGCGACTCAATGGCACATGGGTGACAACTGATGAGGACGAAATTTTGCAGAAGAAATATTGGGACTTGATTTGCGATTCAGGTCATCATGGGGGTCGGATTGGGGCGCAGTTCTTGCGGGACAATCAAGATTTATTGCGCTAGTTGAGCGCAAAAGATGAATCACGGCGCGAGGCAATAGCGTAATAGGCATGAGCGACGACATTCTTGATGTTGATTTGTTGGCCTTTGAGCGTGGTTCGGCGGCGTCACGCAAAGCCGTGGTTGACGGTGTTCGACGCAGTCTAGAAACTGGTTTCGTTTATACAAGCCACGACCTTTCAGAAGATTTGCTCGATATGGCGTATGGCATGCTTGCCGAATTTTTCTCGAAGCCAACCGAAGAGAAACAGAAATTTGTCGCCCATGGCACCAACGGCCAAACCGGTTACACCGGCGTGTTGCTCGAAACTGCCGCGTCCAGTGACAAACCTGACTGGAAAGAGATGCTCAACTGGGCAACGCCGATTCCGCAGGGGCATCCGTTGCGTCGCCGATATCCGCAGTCGTACCCCGAAGCTCTGTTGCCTGAAGCGGCTGTGCCTGGCATCACCGATGTGTTGTTCAAATTTCACGATGCAATGATTGATTTGCAAACGCGTTTCCTGCGCATCATCGCTGTGGGCATCGGCTGTCACGAGTCATTTTTTGATGAAATGGTTAGTTATGGATCAGCCCTAACGCGCGCGATTCGATATCCGCCAATGAAGCAGTTGCCGGAGCAGGGTCATGTTTGGGCCGCAGAACACGGCGACATAAATCTGATAACTGCGTTACCGCGAGCGACCGCGCCTGGACTTCAAGTGAAATACAAAGACGAATGGATTGACGCCGTGCCGCCAAAAGGTCGTGTGATCATCAACTCGGGCATCATGCTTGAACGAATTACAAATGGCGTCTTGCCAATCGGCTGGCATCGCGTGGTCGCCTCACCTGGTTTTGAAGGCGAGCGCTACAGCGTCGTACAGTTTTGCCATCCGCAGCCGAGCACGATGCTCGTGCCAGTGCCGAGTTGTGTGACGCCGGAAAATCCGTTGCGATTTTCGACGGTATCGGCTGCTGATGCGCTTGACGAAGTTATTTACCAAATCAATTTGGTTGAAGATGCGCGCCGTGTCGGCGACTAAAAAATAATGAAAATCGGCGTTCTCACTGGTGGTGGAGATTGCCCTGGCTTGAACGCGGTCATTCGCGCGATCGTTCGCAAGGCGACCGATGTAAAGGGCGACAAAGTTTATGGTTTTTACGATGCGTGGGATGGAGTGCTTGAGCAGCGATACATCGAACTGAAGACCAGCGATGTGCGCGGAATTTTGCCGCGTGGAGGCACGATTCTCGGTACCCGACGCGGCAGTCCGTTCGATACACCAGACGGCGTCAAAAAGTGTAAGAAAACTTTCGAAGTTTTGGGCCTTGACGCGCTCATCGTGATTGGTGGCAACGGATCGCTGACAGTTGCGTCGATGTTGCACCAGCAACACGGGCTACCGGTAATTGGTGTGCCAAAGACAATTGATAATGACGTCGTCGGCACAGATGCAACGTTTGGTTTTCAGACGGCGGTGCAGATCGCGACCGATGCAATAGACCGATTGCATACGACAGCCGAGAGCCACGATCGAGTAATAGTCGTTGAAGTGATGGGCCGCGACGCGGGATGGATTGCTTTGCAGGCTGGCATTGCCGGTGGTGCGACAGCGATCGTGGTGCCTGAGGTGCCTTTTGATATCGACGAACTCTCGCAAATCGTTCGCAAGCGCCATGATCGCGGTCGATATGCGTCTGTTGTCGTAGTGGCCGAGGGTGCGAAACCAAAGCCAAACACGCTGAAGATGCCCGAGGGAAAACTCGATGCTTACGGTCACGAAAAACTCTGCGATATCGCTCATACAATCGCCCCAGAGATCTCAGCGCGCACGGGTTTTGAAACTCGAGTTGTGCAACTCGGTTACATTCAACGCGGTGGCACGCCAACGAGCTACGACCGAGTTTTGTCAACTCGATTTGGTTTGGCGGCAGTCGATGCCGTGCACAACAAGAAATTCGGCCAGATGGTTGTCTTGAAATCTGGACAAATCGAGTCTGTCGATATGTCTATTACGGCAAATCAAACTCGCACGATTGATTTAAATTTGTTCGCTGATGTTGCAGCGACATTTTTTGGCTGAGCAATAGCCGAGTCAGAACAAAATTTTTATTGTGGTGGTCCGAACTGGCGATCTCCAGCATCTCCAAGACCAGGCACAATAAAAGCATTTTCGTTTAAGTGGCTGTCGACCGAGGCGGTGATGATGTGCAGGTTCATTCCAGTTGAGCGCAGAAACTCAATGCCCTCTGGTGCAGCCAAGACGCAAGCAATTGTCAGCGGCATCGGCGCGCCACGATCTGCGAGGAGTTTGCAACCATGGGCGAGTGATCCACCTGTTGCCAACATCGGGTCGAGCACCAAACAAGTACGACCATCCAGGCGTGACGGCAACTTCGCAACATATTCGCTAGGTGCGTGTGTTTTTTCGTCGCGTTGCACACCAACCACAGCAATATCGGCATCGGGTAAAAGTTCCATCGCGGCGGGCAACATGCCAAGACCCGCGCGCAAAATTGGCACTAGCACCGGTCGGCTTGCAAGTGCAATGCCATCTGTTTCAGCCAGCGGTGTTCGCACGCGCGTGTTTATGGTCGGTAAATGTCGCGAGGCCTCAGTGACAACCACAAGAGAGAGCCGTCGCAACTCGGCGCGAAAAAATTGATTCGTCGTGTTCACGTCGCGCAAGTGGGTCAGCGCTTCGGCGGCAACTGGATGGTCAACGATGGTTACTTCAACAGCCATGTCATCCATCATTGCCGAATAGATAGTGTTTATTCAAATGACGAGCGTCGAAATTGTTGATAATCCACAGAAAGCCCAACAACTCGCCCATGTGTTGACCTCTGTTTGGGGCGAGACAAATGCAATTTCGGTGGATGTGATCATCGCCGTCGTGCACTCTGGCGGTTATGCAAGTCTTGCCAGTCGCAAGGCAGGCACTGCGAAACAAATAATTGGTGGTTCACTGGCTCTGGTCGGGCGTCATGAAAACAAGTTGCATTCGCATGTAACTGGTGTCATTGGTGACGCCGTGAACTCCGGGGTCGGTAGCGCGCTAAAGCAGCACCAATGGGTTTGGGCCAAAGAAAATAATTTTGCGGCGATTTCGTGGACTTTTGATCCGTTAGTAAGACGCAACGCTCATTTCAACTTGGTCACGCTCGGCGCCAAAGTCGTCAGTTATCATCGTGATTTTTACGGCGAACTTAACGACAAAATAAACGCTAGCGACAGCACAGATCGGCTTGTCGTAGAGCGTCGCGTTGCTGATTGCGATCTCGCGCCAAGTGCCAAAACCGTCACTGCTGAGAAAGGCGACGGAATAATTAGCACTCCAGAAGACATCCTCGTGCTGCGACAAAGCGCAAACTCGGCTGATCGGGCACTTGTGCTCCAGTGGCGTCAAGATCAGCGCAAGAATTTTGAATCGGCTTTCGCTGCATCAAAGTTTGTGCGAGGCTTCACAGCAGATGGTTCTTATGTTCTCAGTTCGAAGGCCAGGTAAATAGTGTTGCGGGCGATTGAGTTGTGGCGGGGCGAAATTGATTTAGTTTCACCGTTTCGCACATCGTTTGGCACTGATACATCCCGAGATTTGTTGTATGTTCGCGCAGTCGGCGACGAACATTCTGGTTGGGGAGAGTGCGTTGCTGGCACCGAACCGAATTATTCGTCTGAGTATCTTGAAAACTGTGTTGAACTCGTTTCGCGATTTCTCGTGCCAATGCTGCATGCCGACTCGACAGCGCAAAGCTTTGTCGCAGATGTAACACCGATTCGTGGCAACTACATGTCTAAGGCTTGTGTTGAGGCCGCATTGCTCGATCTGCAGTTGCGTGACCAGAAGATTTCGCTGGCCAAATTCTTAGGCGCGACCAAAACTCAGGTGCCATCTGGCGTCTCAGTCGGCATTCAAAACAGTTTGGAAGATTTAGTTCGTGTGGTTGGCGAGTATCTATCGCAAGGCTATGTGCGCGTCAAGCTGAAAATCGAACCAGGTAGTGACATCGAACTCGTGCGCACGGTGCGCAAAGAATTTGGTGGCGAGATTTTGTTGCAAGTCGATGCCAACGCCGCATACACCGTGGCTGACACCAAGCATCTCAAGCAACTCGATGCGTTCAATCTGTTGTTGATCGAGCAGCCGTTGCCCGAAGATGACTTGGCGGGACACATTGAACTCGCGCGACAGATCAAAACTCCAGTGTGTCTCGACGAGTCGATTACGTCTTTTGATACTGCTCGCGGCGCACTCGACCTCAAAGCGTGTTCGGTGATCAACATCAAGCCTGGCCGCGTTGGTGGTTATCTTGAAGCGAAAAAGATTCACGATTTGTGCTTGTCGCGGGGCGTGCCAGTGTGGTGCGGAGGAATGCTTGAAACTGGCATCGGTCGCGCGGCGAATCTTGCGCTAGCCGCGTTGCCAGGTTTTACTTTGCCAGGAGATATTTCAGCTTCGGCGCGTTACTTTGCTCGTGACATCACCCCACCATTCGTCATCGTGAATGGCCATATTGCGGTACCAAACTCAACTGGTATTGGCGTCGAGCCGCTGATTGAAATGTTGGAAAAATTCAAACGAACGGCAGTGTTTGAAATTACAAAGAACTAGTTGCTAGCAACGCGTTGTTGGTCAGTTCGTGAGTTCAAAAACAATATTCGTTTCAGGTAGCCCGTCTTTTTTCTTGAAAAGACTAGAGACGACCAAATAAACCGAAAACAATTTGTAGGTCAGGCCATATTGCTTGGCGATTGCTCTGCGCACGGCGACAGCCTGTTCGCCGGTCACCAACATCGCAACGCCCAAAAATTTAGGAGCATTTGTCTTGACTCGGCCTTTTACATCACAAACTTGGACTTCAATTCTCGGGTTCGCGCGAATGCGCTTGACTTTACCCACATTTGTTTCGGTGATCACGCCGTAACTGTCGGGGTTGTCTCCGAAGCGGGCGAACCAAACTGGGCTGCGTACCGGTTCACCAGATTTGCGAAAGGTGATCAGCGAGACATATTTCGCTGTCTTCAAAATTTGTGCCGAATTACTGTCACTCATTGTCGGGGAGGGGGGACTTGAACCCCCGGCCTCCTGGTCCCAAACCAGGCACGCTACCAACTGCGCCACTCCCCGGACTGAGTAATGCTACCGACTAACGAGCCCGCGAACAGCCGCAAGAAAATTACTTACATCGTCATTATCTATGTAGCGCACGACACCTGCCCGCACGACACCGCCACCTTGAGTTAGTCCGAGTTGGGCGACAACCTCAACGGCATAAGAATCGCCCGACCAGACAGCGATTTTTTTTGTGGCAAGTTCTTGTGCCACGCGATCAGGCATCATCGAGTCGATCGTGAACGACACAGTCGGCGCACGTGAACCTAAATCCTGTGGTCCCCAAACACGCACGCCTCGCGTTTCGAGCAACCCTTCAAGCAGCGGTTTAAACACTGCGCCTTCGATCACATTGAGTTTTTGCATATCTTCTTCGATCAAAAAGCGAGCCGCAGCCTGTGTCGCGGCGATGGCTTCAAAATTCGGAGTTCCAGTTTCAAATCTTTGCGGGCCAGTATCGCTAGCTGGTCGTACCTTGGCGACAGGCAGCGAATCAAGAAGTGCAGGTTCGATATACATCACCCCGGCGTGAGGCCCATACCATTTATATGGCGAGGTTGCGAGTGCGTCACAACCCAACTCACGAATATTTATTTGCTTGTGCGGCGCCAAAGCCACAGCGTCAACAAAAACTCGTGCACCTTGTTTGTGCGCGATTCCGATTATGGATTTCAGGTCGGGCATCGTGCCGATCAAGTTCGACGCACCTGAGACGGCGACCCATTTGGTGCGATCGTTCATCAGTTGTTCGAAAGCGACCATATCGAGTCGCCCCGTTTTTGGATCAAATGGCGTGAGCACATGTTCGGCCCCCGAAAGTTCGCAAGCAATTCGCCACGGCGAAACATTGGCTTCATGATCTAAACGAGTGCCAACAATTCGATCACCAGGTTTGAGCGTTCGGGCTATCGCCCGAGTTAGCGCCATTGTCATCGTTGTCATGTTCGCGCCCAGACATATTCCGGTGGGATCGGCGCCAAGAAACTCGCCGAGAACACTCCGCGTCGAGTCAAGCAATGCGTCGCAAGCATCAGCGGCCGCAAAATATCCGCCAGTGTTGGCGTTCGAGCCAGTTGCAGCCCATTCAGTCATCGCGTTGATTGCAACATCCACCATTTGTGTTCCGGCTGGCCCGTCAAAGCGCGCCCAACCATCTCTCACTCCGGGGAAGTGATGACGCAGCGAATTAATTTGCGCGTTTGGCAATTTTTGCGAGTCGCTTGGCAGTCTTGCCGATTGGCTCGATGTTGCGCTGGTCAAGGTCGCCAACCTCGATTCCGTTGGAAAATCGCACGCGGTATCTCAACCAGTTGAAACCATTGGCCAGGATCACTTTGCCTTCACTGCCGACCGGAACCCCGGTCAGTTCAACTGTTGAGCGCACCGTGTCACCCATGCTCAGGTCAATTTGATTGGCATGCGGATTCGCGAGGGCGTGAGGTTTCCAACCTTGCGGGGCAGAAGAAGATTCATTCGTGTTTGCAGTCATAGCCATAGTCATAGTTTGCCACAGATACACTGCTCGGCACTGTGAAAACGACACTCGAAGCCCTCGAAGGCAACAAAATCAAACTTTCCATTGAAGTTGAGGAGACCGAATTTGATCGTTATCTTGACGGCGCTTTCCGCAAGATCTCGACGCAGATCCGCATCCCCGGCTTTCGTCAAGGCAAGGCACCGCGCCAATTAATCGAGGCACAAATCGGCACAGAGGCGGCTCGCTCACAGGCCATTGAGGACGCAATTCCGGCGTCGTTGGCACTTGCGGTTCGTGAACACGACCTCGACATCATCGCCACCCCCGAAGTAAATCTCACAAGCGGACAGGAAAATGGCAACGTCGTGTTCGACGCAACATGTGAAATTCGCCCTGTTGTAGAAATTGCCGGTTACAAGAAATTAAAAGTCGGGATGCCATCGCTAGTTGCTACCGACGACGACATCGATGAAGTTGTCAAATACGAACGCAAGCGCCACGCAACCCTCGCTGATGTAGACCGCGCAGCCCAAGTTGATGATCAGGTGACTCTCGACCTTGTTGGTTCGCGCAATGGCGAGCCACTGCCAGGTCTCAACGTTGACGACTGGCTTTACGAAGTTGGACGCGGTTGGGTCGCCGAAGATTTTGACAAGCAAATCATTGGCGCCAAGACGGGTCAGAAACTTGAATTCTCGTCGATTCCTTCGGGCATGACAGAGGTCGCCGACTTTGTCGTAACGATCAAAAAAGTTCAAGAACAGGTGTTGCCAGAACTCACAGACGAGTGGGTCGCCGAACATCTTGCCGAACACGAGACGATCGAAGCATGGAAATCTGCAGCGCGAACACGAATCGAAGATTCACGTCTGAATCAAGTTCGCAACACTGTTGTTGAAAAAACGACGGCGGCGCTTGCTGCTCTCTTGGAGATTGAAGTACCGGAAGCGATGGTCACGAGTGACTTGCGTGGTCGTGTGCAGAACACGCTCAAACAGTTTGAGTCACAAGGAATTTCAATGGAGCAGTGGCTTTCTGTTACCCAGCAGACAGCCGAGCAATTCGTCGACGCACTCAAAGAGCAGTCTGTGCTGGCGACAAAAGTTGATATTGCCCTGCGCGCAGTAGCTGTTGCCGAAAGTCTTGAAGCCAGCGAAGAAGACCTTGCACGCCAGTTCGATCGCATCGCTACGCAACTCAAGAAGAAACCAGCGGCCATTCGCAAGGCATATGACAAAAATGACGCCATCGCCGATTTGAAAGCGCAGATCGCGAAGTCAAAGGCAATTGACTGGTTGTTGCACAATGCCGAATTTGTTGACGACAAAGGCAACTCAATCGACAACGAAACAATTTTGGGCGAGCACAGTCACGATGATATAGAGCATGCAGTACATGAAGAGGATCAAGAGCACAAGCACTAAGACTTGATAAATACGGCTTCTTATTGTCCGCAAAAACCCAGGGTTACGAACTAGCGTTGATAGCAATAAACAAGAGCGTCAAAAACTGGTGCTTGAGTTTCATCGTTTGACAAGAGGTATCTTCCGTGGATTTTGTTCGCAATTATTATGTTCCCAACGTCACTGAACAAACCAGCCGTGGCGAACGTGTCTATGACCTTTATAGTCGCCTGCTCAAAGAGAACATCATCATTCTCGGCACACCGATCGACGACACGATTGCCAATCTTGTTTGCGCACAGTTGATTCACCTTGAGAGTGAAAACCCAGACAAAGACATCAACATCTATATCAACAGCCCTGGTGGCGACATCTCGGCGTTGTTTGCTATTTACGACACGATGCAATTCATCAAGAACGACATTGCGACAATTTGTCTAGGTCAAGCCGCGTCGGCTGCCGCGGTGCTTCTTGCCGCCGGAACAAAAGGCAAGCGCTTGGCCCTGCCACACTCGAGAGTTTTGTTGCACCAACCTTATGCGCAAGTGGGCTATGCGCAAGTCACAGATCTTGAATTGGCCGCCCGAGAGATTTTGCGGATGCGCGACATTCTGGAAGAGATTCTTGCAAACCACACGGGGCAACCAATCGAGCGAATTCATAAAGACACAGATCGTGATTTCGTGATGGAAGCAACGGCAGCCAAAGAGTACGGCATTATTGACGAAGTGATTTCGACTCGGGCGTTTGCTGATCGTTCTGGACCTATTCGTTGAGAACTGAAACGAGGAATTAATGGCTAAGTTTGGAGATTCAGTAGAACTCGTAAAATGTTCGTTCTGCGGCAAGTCGCAAAAACAAGTCACGAAGTTAATCGCGGGCCCCGGCGTTTATGTGTGCAATGAATGCATTGATCTGTGCAACGTAATCATTGACGAAGAAAACACCGAACAGATAGAAGCCAGTCTCGAGAAACTTCCGAATCCGCGTGAGATTCGCGCTTTCTTGGATGACTATGTGGTTGGGCAAGATGTCGCCAAAAAAGTATTGTCGGTTGCAGTATTCAATCACTATCGCCGAATTCAGTACAAGCAGAATTCCTCAACTCGGCGCGACGATATTGAATTATCGAAGAGCAACATTTTGTTGCTCGGACCAACCGGTTGTGGCAAAACCCACATGGCGCAGACCTTGGCAAGGTTGCTTAATGTGCCGTTTGCTATTGCTGATGCCACAGCATTGACGGAGGCCGGGTATGTCGGTGAAGATGTCGAAAATATTTTGCTGAAATTGCTCCAGGCCGCTGATTTTGACGTCAAAAAGGCCGAATCGGGCATTGTTTATATCGATGAAATCGATAAAGTTGCGCGCAAGAGCGAAAACCCGTCGATCACGCGCGACGTTTCAGGTGAAGGTGTGCAGCAGGCGTTGCTGAAAATTCTTGAAGGCACCGTTGCCTCAGTGCCACCACAGGGCGGGCGCAAACATCCGCATCAAGAGTTCATTCAGATTGACACGACAAACGTGCTGTTCATCTGTGGTGGAGCATTTGCAGGTCTTGACCAGATCATCGCCTCTCGAATAGGGCAAAAAGGCGTTGGCTTTCATGCGCAAGTGAAGTCGAAGAAAGATAAAGACCCGGGTGAACTTTTTGCCAAAGTCTTGCCAGAAGACTTGCTGAAGTACGGCATGATTCCAGAGTTTGTCGGTCGTCTGCCAATGATTGGCGCGGTGCATAGTCTTGATCGTCCGGCACTTATCAAGATCCTGACCGAGCCAAAAAATGCTCTGCTCAAGCAATATCAAAAGTTTTTTGAATTCGAAGACGTTGAACTCGAGTTTTCAACCGAGGCACTTGAGGCAGTTGCCGATCAAGCCTTGACGCGTGGAACAGGTGCACGAGGTCTGCGGGCGATTCTCGAAGAAGTGTTGCTTGAAATGATGTACGACCTGCCGGGTCGCACAGATGTAGCCAAAGTGGTGATTGATCTCAATGCGGTTAACAAAGTCTCGGCTCCGACTTTGGTTAATCGAAGCACTCGCGTCACGCGTCAACGCCGCGCCGCTTCATAAAAGAAAAAGTCGTCGTGCAATACGCCGATGCCTTGCGGTATCTCGACGAGCATTCAAATTATGAGCGCACGGGTCGAATCGACTCACCGTCCACGCAAAACATCGAAAAGCTTCTCGATGCAATTGCCAACCCCCAACATTCATACCGCAGCATTCACATCAC
>CAMDEC010000045.1 GCA_945893395.1 Bifidobacterium breve | reverse complement strand
GTGAGATCTGGTCGACGAACCGTGCGTTGTGCCAAACGCAGACCGTCGAATGCCTGCGGGCTCGTTACTTCGTGCACGAGATGTAGATCGATATATATAAGGTCTGGCTGGTTCGCACCAGAACTGACCACATGGCGATCCCAAATCTTTTGTGCCAGGGTCTTTGGTTGCGAACTCACCGTTCTATTCTGCCTGTTTAATTCGGCGACTCAACATGTTTATACAGCCGTGCAAGCGGGCAAGCCGAGATTGTGCGAACGGCACACATTCGGACATGCAAAAACAACTCGAACCAATTGACCTCGCCACCTGCGTTGAATCCAGCCTGCACACGTCACTCGACGGCTTCGACTTGCCGCGCGCCCGTTTGTATGGCGTCAGCATCGTCGACCCCGAGGGTGTGCGCTCAAATCAAAACGGCGCATTGCGCATCAGTTTTCTAGCCGAGCATGGCGATGTCTACGAGTTGCTCGACGCACCAAGCAGCGCGATTGCTCGCATGTTCGACGCTGCAGTTGTTCTAACTTGCGGATGGGCTGCGCCGATCGAGCGCGACGAAAGCCCCGAGCACGAAGATTCGAGCGAGGTGCCACCAAGTCAGCATCCGCAGCGTCGTCGAGTGCGTTTAGTCGTCAGTGTTTGCGACAACGGTGTGGCGTCGGTGTTGCGATTTGCCGATACGCCCGATGACATAGTCACTGATGCCGGTTCGGCGCGGGGCAGTTTGGCTGACGCGGTCAACAATTTGTGGTGCGACCCAAAAGTCGTCATCAGTCGCGAAACCGTCGAATAAAAGTATTTGCTCGCGTTAGTTTGCGTTAGTTTGCGTTAGCTCGCGTCAGCTCGCGCTAGCGCGACGAACGAAAATAAACCGACATGCACGCTTCGACGAGCGTCGGTACGAAAATTTCTTTTTTTGCAAACACTGCGTCGTGACCGCCGTGTACCTCGAAAACTTCAACATCTTTCAACAGCCGATAAAGCTCAGTTTGTCGCTCTGGTGCGACGACGCCATCTTCGGTGGTGATTACAACGGCAGCTGGCTCTTCAAACTTTGGCAACCAATCGCGCGAGTCGAAGTTGCCGATCGCGCTACCGGCCTCGAGAATATGACGCCAATCGTGTGATGCGATTTGGTGCACCGCCCATGGTGCTAATCCGTTTGACTTGCGCTGCAAATAAAGTTGGTCGGTCAGCCATGTGCGCGCTTGTGCCGAGGTCAATCGTGAAAGGGCGGCAAGACCAGTCAGACCAAAGAAGCTCAGTTTTTCTTCGCGCGATTTCGCAAAATGACTTGCTGTGCTGCAGAGCACGACACCGCGCACGCGCTGTTCGTGTCGTTGCCACAACAATTGTGCGACCGTGCCACCCATTGAATAGCCGACGGGAATAAAAGTTGAAATACCGAGCACATCGGCGAGTGCGGCGACATCGTCGGCGCAGTCTTCAAGTTTGAAACTTGTTTTTGTGCGGATACCCCGACCGTGCCCACGCAAGTCGAGCGCCACGACATTGAAATTTTCGCTCAGCGCGTCGAAGCACGTAAACCAGTTCAAGTCAGCCGTTGCTGTCCAACCGTGTAGCAACATCAGGGTTGGCGCACCGGCAGGGCCTTTTATCTCGCGATAAAAAGTTTTTCCGCGACCGGGTAGTTCGACTTCAAAACCTAAAGGCAGACCAGGTAGCTGTGCTACTGATTCTGTCGTCACTGCGGTTGCGTCCCTAAAACTTTGACTTTTAGTTTGCCGTTGGGTGCGGCGTATTCAACGACATCGCCGGGTTTTGCGCCGAGCAGAGCCGAACCGAGGGGAGAAGTCGGGCTCATCACTGCAGAATCGCTGATCTCTTCGATGTGACCGATCAAATAACTTTCGGCCATTGACTCGTCATCGCCGTCATAAAGCACTTTTACGACCATGCCCACGCCAACGGTGCCATCTGTTGAGGGTTCGACTATCTCGACATTTTCAAGAATTGATTCAAGTTGACGAATGCGACCTTCCATATGGCCGTGCTCATCTTTTGCCGCGTGATAGTCGCCGTTTTCTTTTAGATCGCCATGCTCACGGGCGCGAGCAATTTTCTCGGCGGCGACGATGCGGCCACGAGTAGTCAGGTCGGCATGTTCTTGGCGCAATCTTTCATGGGTTTTTCGCGACAGCTTGTGGATCATGACCCCAAAAATGCTATCTAGAAGGCGCCAAGTTATTAGTCGGTTTTGGCGCGTGTTTGCGCCGTACGATTAATGGCATGGTTTCGCAAAAATCTAACGACAAGCCAAATAATGGCAAATAATTCCGTGGCTGGTCATCGCATCGCTGTTATCGGAGGCGACGGCATCGGACCCGAAGTTTTGGCCGAAGCATTAAAAGTTGTCAACGCAGCCGGTGTAAAACTTGCGATAACTAATTACGATCTGGGCGGCGCGCGATATTTGCGCGACGGCGAAGTTTTGTCAGATGCGACTCTTGCCGAGTTGCGCAAGTTTGACGCCATATTGCTCGGCGCCGTTGGTACACCTGGTGTGCCATCTGGTGTGATCGAACGTGGCTTACTGCTGAAGATGCGTTTCGAGTTAGACCTGTACATAAATCGGCGACCGTTTGTTGGTACCGCGCCGGGACATGTCAAACCACACGACTTTGTCGTGATTCGCGAAAACACCGAGGGCCCGTATGTTGGTGAAGGAGGTGTGTCACGTCGTGGCACACCAGACGAAGTCGCAACACAAGGCAGCGTCAACACTGCCAAAGGCGTTGAGCGCTGTGTGCGCTACGCATTTGAACTTGCACGCACTCGCAGTCGCAAACATTTGACGCTGGTGCACAAGACGAATGTTTTGACTTTCGCTGGCGACTTGTGGCAACGCACATTTGATCGTGTGGCCAAAGAATTCACCGATGTTGCGACTGCATACAACCATGTTGATGCGGCGTGCATTTATTTTGTACAAGACCCGCATCGTTACGATGTCATCGTCACCGACAACTTGTTCGGCGACATTCTCACCGATTTGGGCGGTGCGGTTTCTGGTGGCATCGGCGTTGCTTCATCGGCGAATTTGAATCCGACTCGCAGTGGTCCGTCGATGTTCGAACCAGTTCATGGTTCAGCCCCAGATATTGCGGGCAAAGGGGTGGCAAACCCCATTGCGGCGATTTTGTCGGCGGCCCACATGCTCGAATTTCTAGGTGAAGTCAAATCCGCCACAGCGTTGCGAGATGCTTGTGTTGAGCCTGTTTCTGGCTCAACTGTCGCAGTCGGCGACGAAATCGCACGGCGTGTCAAGGCGAATATTTAAAGCATCACTCGTAGACTGAATTCAGAAAAATCAGGAGACTAAATGCCAATCACAACCACGCCAAAAATTTGGATGAATGGTTCGCTCGTCAATTGGGACGACGCGAAGGTGCACGTGCTGACACACACTTTGCATTACGGCACTGGAGTATTCGAAGGTATCCGCGCATATGAAACCAAAAATGGTCCAGCAGTTTTTCGTCTAACAGATCACATCAAACGTTTGCACAACAGTGCACAAATCATGGGAATGGATATGCCGTATTCGGTTGAAGAACTTGTCGAGGCGACCAAGCAAACCGTCAAGTCCACTGGTTTGCCGTCTTGCTACATTCGTCCGATTGCTTATTACGGCTACGGCGAAATGGGTCTCAACACTTTGCCGTGCAAAGTTGATGTGGCGATCGCATGTTGGCCATGGGGCGCCTATCTCGGCGATGACGCTGTTGATAAAGGTGTACGGATGAAGATTTCTTCATGGACCCGTCACGATCACAACACGATGCCACCGGCTGCAAAAACAGTTGGCAACTATGTCAACTCGTCACTAGCAAAAGTCGAAGCACTCAAGTCCGGTTATGACGAAGCGATCATGCTTTCACCGAATGGTTTAGTTGCAGAATGCACAGGCGAAAATATTTTCTGTGTGCGCAACGGAATAATTCTGACACCACCACTTTCGGCTGGTGCACTTGAGGGAATCACACAGTCAAGTGTCACAAAAATTGCGCGTGACTTGGGTTACGACATTCGTGTTGACAATATTGCTCGAAGTGATTTGTATATCGCCGACGAAATTTTCGTGTGCGGTACTGCTGCCGAGGTTGGTTCTGTGAGTTCGGTTGACGATCGTAAAGTTCCTTGTCCAGGACCGATGACCAAAGCCATCGCTGCGACGTATGCCAAAGCCGTGCGTGGTCAAGACGACCGCTACAAGCAATGGTGCGAGTTGGCTAAGTAGAACTCATGTCACAAAATCGCGAACTCGTTGAAGTCTTCGACACCACATTGCGTGATGGCATGCAGGTCGAAGGCGTTTCGGCGAGCGTGCAAGACAAACTTCGCATCGCTGAGCAACTTGATTTTCTTGGCGTACATTACATCGAAGGCGGTTGGCCCGGTGCCAATCCGAAAGACATTGAGTTCTTTGCTCGTGCTCGCACCGAACTGAGTCTCAAAACTTCGACGCTGGTCGCATTCGGTTCGACACGTCGGCCATTGGGCAAGGTTGATGACGACCCGACTCTGCGCAATTTGATCGACGCCGAGACGAAAGCAGTTTGCATCGTCGCCAAATGTTCTGACTATCACGTTGAACAGGCGCTACAAACCACGCTCGACGAGGGTGTGGCGATGGTCAGCGACTCGGTCAAATATCTTGTTGTCAATAATCGCCGCGTGCTCGTCGATATGGAGCATTTTTTTGACGGCTACAAACACAACGCGGAATATTCGTTGCGTGTGCTCGAAGCAGCCGTCATCAGCGGTGCAACACACTTGGTGCTTTGCGACACAAACGGTGGCTCGCTACCAAACGAAGTCGAAAAAATCGTCGCCGATGTTCGTCGTCACATCGGCAACGATATTGTGATCGGCATTCATTGTCACGACGACACAGGTTGCGCCGTTGCTAACTCGCTCGCCGCCGTGCAAAGTGGCGCGCGACATGTGCAGGGCACGCTCAACGGTCTTGGCGAGCGCACTGGCAATACAAACTTGACGACAGTCATTCCGAACTTGCAACTCAAACTCGGTTACGAGTGTTTGCCCGACGGTCATCTCGAGCGTCTCACGCAAGTCAGCAATCATGTGGCTGAAGTTTTGAACCGTCCGATGAACCCGCAAGCACCATATGTGGGTGTCTCGGCATTCGCTCACAAAGCCGGCTTGCATGTTTCGGCAATCGCTCGGGCTAAAGATGCCTACGAACATGTTTCACCAGAACTTGTCGGCAATGGCACGCGCTTTTTGGTTTCAGAAATGGCTGGTCGGGCAACAATCACGATGAAAGCAAAAGAGTTGGGTCTGAATCTTGATGGTCAGGCGATCGGTCAAGTACTTGACGACCTTAAACGACTTGAGTTTGAGGGGTATCACTTTGAGGCCGCAGACGCTTCGCTCGAGTTGCTGATGCGTCGTGCTTCTGGTTGGGATCAATCGTTTTTCAAAGTTGAGTCAATGCGTGTAATCACCGACGAAGCCGCAACGGGCACATTCACGACTGAAGCAACTGTCAAAGTTTGGGTTGGCGACGATCGAAATGTTTATACATCTGAAGGTAATGGTCCGGTAAATGCAATCGACATCGCGTTGCGTGAAGCACTTCGGGCAAGTTATCCGCAATTAGAGCGTGTGCATCTCACCGACTATAAAGTGCGAATTCTCGACTCTGGTTCGGCGACCGGCGCCGTCACTCGCGTTTTGATCGACGCAACTGATGGCGAGCGCACCTGGACAACAATCGGCGTGTCGGCGAACATTATCGAAGCATCGTGGCACGCTCTTGAAGAGTCGCTCGTGTTTGGTTTGTTGCATTTGCATTCTTGATCTCACGCTAAATGCTCTAGGCTGATCGCGTCATGGCTGCACCAAAGTTCACACCTTTAGATCCGATAGATCGTCCGCGAACATATTCGTCGCCCGAACATGTGCCAACACCTTGGCGCAACGATCGTCCAGCAGCGATCACAACTAGTCAACCCAAAGGTCAAAAACTTGGGCATCAGGGCCCAGACCAGGGTTATGCGCTCAAACTCGCCGAAGGTTTGCGCGACTCGATCGTGTTGCAACCAGGCGAGTCAGCCGACGATGCAATTCGAGGTGTGCTCGCAATCGCATTGCGTCGCGCTTCTAAATATGGAAGAGCGCCGGTGATTTACGATCTCACAATTGCTTTTGGCATTTGGGGTTTCATGTTGCTCGACCCACCAGCAGATCTTGTGGCGCGTCGCAAAGAGTTGTTCGCCGGTTTGGGTGACGCCGCGCATCATTATTCAGAGATTCGTGTGCTCGTCGACATGGTGCCTGAGAGCACGATGCTGATGACGCCCGAGCAGGTTCGCACTGGCATGCCCGGCAGTTGGCGCGCACTAACTGGCGCTTAGAAATTATTTATCGACGGCGTGTGCTTCGAGATCTTTAAGCGAAACGAATTCAAGCGTCAGCGTGTGAGTTGAACGCAATTTGACGTTCGGCGCTTTGCCCGCTTCGAAAGCCTCTTGCCAACGCGGTGCGCATAGGCACCATTGGTCTCCGGGCTTTAGACCCGCAAAACCATATTGAGGCATCGGCGTCGACAGATCGTTGCCGACCGATTTTGAATATTCAAGAAAGTCTGCGGTCATGATTGCGCACACCGTGTGCACACCTGTGTCGTCGCCACCCGTTTCGCAACAACCAGTGCGATAAAAACCAGTTACGGGGTCGAAGTTGCATGGCTCAATTGGCTCGCCGTAGACATTTGTTTGCTGACCAATCGTCATTATTCTTGCAGTCTATTAGTTGATCGAGACGCCGACGAGGCGACCGATCACATATGTCACGCCGACCGCAAGCAACATGATCGCAACTTGGCGCACCGCGCTCAAAACTTTTGACCGTTCGGCTTGCTGACCAATCGCGTATCCGGCAGCCGCAGCTGCGATGATCGCGACAATTACCGAGAGAAATCTTGCTGTATCGCCGCTACTAAAAATCCACGGCAAAACTGGCAACAATGCACCGGCCAAAAAAGTGAGCAGAGAAATTAATCCAATTTGAATTGGGTTGGGCAAGTTTCCGGCATCAAGTCCGAACTCTTCGCGAGCGTGCACGATCACGGCGCGTTCCGGGTCACGCATCACCTCTTTGGCCGACGCAGCGGCTTGTTCACGCGACATGCCATGTTGGCGATACATCGCGGCCAATTCAGAAGTTTCTGCTTCAGGGTGAAGCTTGAGTTCGCGCAACTCGAGCGCCATCTCGCGCTTGATTAGATCATTTTGTGCGCTGATTGATACCCACTCGCCAGCCGCCATGCTCGCCGCGCCCGCAACTGCAGCAGCGATGCCAGCGAGTCGCACAACGCTTGAACCGGCACCACCAGCAGCGAAGCCGATGATCAACGAAACATTTGAAACTAGGCCGTCACTGAAACCAAACACTCCGGCGCGCGTCGAACCACCTGCGAGTGCGCGATGGTCGGGGTGACCTTCATGTTCAAGAGTTTTATTTGCCACGGCTTCAACGATAGTTCTGTCTCGGACGACAACGCTCACCGAGATAGCCTGATGACAGATGGCACAGACACCGCGCTACCGATTTGCGCCGTCACCGACAGGTTATTTTCACGTCGGTGGTGCCCGAACTGCGCTCTATAACTGGATTCTTGCGCTACAAAACAACGGCGTTTTCGTTTTGCGGATAGAAGACACCGACGATTCAAGAAATAATCCGCAGTGGACGAAGGGCATTCTCGAAGCGCTTGCTTGGCTCGGGATCGACTCTTCAGATTCACACTTTGAAGGGCCTATCTTTCAGTCAGCGAACGCTGCTTTACATGTTGCAGCCGCCGAAAAACTGTTCGCCCAAGGCGTTGCGTATTACTGCGACTTGTCAACCGAAGATATTCAAAAACGCGCCAAAGATTCTGGCAAACAAGGCTATGACGGACATTCGCGCGATCGTGGTCTAGGGCCAGGCAAGGGGCGAGTTTTGCGCTTTCGCGTGCCGCCTGGTTCGACGATTGTTCAAGATGAAGTGCGGGGCAGTGTCGAGTTTGATAATTCGACAATCGAAGATTTTGTGTTGTTACGTGGCAATGGTTCGCCCGTGTTCTTATTGGCAAATGTCGTCGACGACATAACGCAAGGCATAACTCATGTTGTGCGCGCCGAAGAACACTTGCCCAATGCGCCAAAACAACAGATGATTTGGCAAGCGCTTGGCCATCAGCCACCGAGTTGGGCTCATGTGCCGGTGCTTGTTAACGAGCAACGTAAAAAACTTTCGAAGCGTCGTGACAAAGTCGCCGTCGAGCAATATCGAGAAGAAGGAATTCTCGCTGCAGCGATGAAAAATTATTTGATGACTCTCGGTTGGGCACCGACCGGCGATACAGAGATTGTTCCCTTCGAGAAAATCACTGCTGATTTTAAGTTGGGCAGTGTCAATCACTCGCCGGCGTTTTTTGACATTGTCAAGTTGCAGTCTTTCAACGCCGACTACATTCGTGCAATGCCGGTAGGTGAATTCATTCGCGCGTGCGAACCATGGCTGACTAGAGAAAAAGCGCCTTGGCAAGCACACGATTACGATGCGAAAGTTTTTGCTGAAATTGCGCCTCTGGTGCAAACTCGAGTGCAGTTGTTGCAAGATGTGCCGAGCATGGTCGACTTCTTGTTCTGCGATTTGCCGATTATTGATGCTGATGCATTCACTAAGGCATTCGCGCCAGAGTGGGCGAGTTTGACGCTGATTGAAATTCGTGAAGGTTTCACGACATGCGAGTTCACACCTGATGCACTCAAAGCAGTGGTTGAAGCAGTTGGCGAGAAACATTCTTTGAAACTGGGCAAATTGCAAGCACCTTTGCGGGTGGCCGTCACGGGGCGAAGTGTTGGTCCGCCATTGTTCGAGCCAATTGCGTTGCTAGGTCGAGACGCGACACTGAGGCGAATTGATATCGCACTCGCCAAAAAGGTTTAAGCGAGTTTGACTTAATGAAATTGCGACGAGTTCTTAAGTCGCTTGGTGTAATTGTTTTTCTTGCCGCGGTTTACTTCTTTATTTCATTGGTGCAAGTGTGGAGCACGGGTCGCAACGCTGATCGTCAACCAGTCGACGCGATAGTTGTGTTGGGCGCTGCACAATACGATGGTCGACCATCGCCACAATTTCAAGCCCGACTCGACCACGCACTCGAACTTTGGAAACTTGATTTGGCTTCTTACATTGTTGTCACGGGCGGTAAGCAACAAGGCGATCGATTTACCGAGGCGGCGACGGCGCGCAAGTTTTTCGAGTCAAGTGGCGTGGCCAGCGATTTAATTTTTGAAGAGAATTCTGGCACGACGACTTATGCGTCGTTGCTGGCTGTTTCGCAGATTGCCTCACAGAAAAAGATTGCTCGCGTGCTGATTGTTAGCGATCCATTTCATCTTTTGCGAGCGAAATTGATTGCCAAAGAAGTTGGTCTCGATGCGAGTTCGTCGTCGACTCGGTCGAGTGTGATTCAGGGCGGTGACGCATTTAGCCGCAATCTGCAGGAGGCTGCAGGCGTCGTCGTTGGTCGCATAGTTGGTTTTGATCGCGTTGATTCGTGGACTAATTAATTAGATATTTGCGATATCGTAAAACCGTCACTCTGGGGAGTGGTGTAACTGGCAACACAGCAGATTCTGGTTCTGTTATTCAGGGTTCGATTCCTTGCTCCCCAACGCCACAATGCTGCGCATTGTTCTGCTTCGCGCCGCGAGGAACAGTGCGGAGCACTGGTACTCGCTTGGTTACTTGGCGTTATAGTTCCAATGGCTGAAAGTTGGCTTAGCTAAATCTCAACTAAGTGGATTCAGCAACTATTGTGGTTTAGGTGAAACCTATTACTGCTTGTCGTATCTGCGGCAGTGATGCACTGGAGTCAGTGGTTGATCTGGGGTGGCAGGCGCTAAGTGGAATTTTTCCCAGCGAATACAATCCAGAAAGCTTTCCTGGAGGACCACTGCGATTAGTGCGCTGTAACGATGTGCAAGGGTGTGGGCTCGTACAACTTGAGCAAAGTTTTGACCCAAACATCATGTATGGCGATAATTACGGCTACCGGTCTGGCCTTAACTCCAGCATGGTGCAACACTTAGAGAGACGAGTGCGTGATATTGAGAATCGCATTGAATTCCAAAACGACGACGTTGTCATTGATATTGGAAGCAATGATGGCACAACTCTCGCTTTTTACCCTCTATCACTTACGAGAATTGGCATAGACCCAACCGCAAACAAATATCGTAAGTACTACCCTCAGGGGGCTATTGCTGTTGCTGAATTTTTCACTAGCCAATTAGCATTGAGCGTGTCTGGAGGGCGCCTCGCTAAGGCGATTACTTCAGTTTCGATGATGTATGACCTTGAGGATCCATGCAACTTCGTGCGTGAAGTTGCATCAGTTCTCGCCCGCGACGGAATCTGGATGTTTGAACAGAGCTACCTTCCGTTAATGCTTGAACGAGTGGCTTTTGACACGATTTGCCACGAGCATATTGAGTACTACGGACTTCGCCAAATTGATTGGTTAATGAAGAAATCTGGACTGGAAGTAATTGATGTTGAATTGAACGACGTGAATGGCGGAAGTTTTGCGGTTACGGCAGCACATCGAGGGGTATATCCAGTAAGTGAGCGCGTTGAACAGGTTCGCGAGGGAGAAAAAATCTTGTGGGGAAACGCTTCTGCGGTATTTGTTGAGTTTGCATTAGCGACACGTGCGCGTGCGGACGCTCTGCACGCATTTGTAATTGAACAAATAAAAATTGGCAAAACGGTTGCCGGTTTAGGGGCTTCGACAAAGGGGAATGTCTTGTTGCAGTATTCTGGACTGAATTGCGAAAGTATCTCAATGATCGGCGACGTAAATACAGACAAACATGGGTGCGTGACTCCTGGAACTTGGATACCGATTATTTCGGAAGCGGAAGTCTTGGAGCAAGATTTTGATTTTTATCTTGTTTTGCCCTGGCATTTCAGAGAATTCTTTTTGAAATCCCTAAATTTCAAGGGTAGACAATTAGTATTTCCGTTACCCATACTTGAAATTGTAAAGTGCTAACTAAAAAGTTTTGATAATTTCATGGATTTAAATAGCGTCATGGTCGCTGTGCCAACTTACAATGAACGAGAAAATATTTCCGAGTTATGTCGGCGTCTCTCAGAAACTATGCCGAACTCTGACATTTTGATAATCGACGACAACTCACCAGACGGAACCGCCGAAGAGGTAAATCGGATTTCAGGGACAATTCCAAATGTGCGATTGTTGGTTCGGCAAACCAAGTGTGGTATCGGGTCCGCTCATAAGGCAGCCTTTCGAGAGGCTCATCGTTCTGGAGCGAATATCCTCGTAACTCTTGATGCAGACCTTACACATAATCCAGAGGACATCCCGAGACTAATTGTGGCTCTCCAAGATGCCGATGTTGTTGTCGGTTCACGATTTGCTTCTGGTGGCGGGCTTCAAGATTGGGTATTAGTGCGTCGTGTTATAACACATCTTGGTCATTTCGCAACTCGAGTTTTACTTCAAGTTCCATTTGATGCCACGGGGGCGATGCGCGCTTATCGCCTAGGTGTGCTCACGAACAAGATTTCTGTTATGCCAATCAGCGATGGGTATCCTTTTCTTTATCAAAGTCTTACTTGGTTTATTAGGAATGGCGCTTCTGTTGCGGAGATTCCAATAATCTTGTCTTCGCGGACATATGGCTCATCTAAAATGAAGTTTCGTGATATTTATCTGGGCATAATCGGACTTTTTTGGTTTGCTATTTGGCACCGTACCTTGTTCCACCGTGAGGATCAGCTATGAGTATTTCTCAGCAGGACTGGGATGCATATTGGAAACAACAGACTTCAGTGACAAGGACCTATGGAAAGATCGCAGGTATTTATCGAAGATATATTATCCCGCGCAGCATTATAAAGACCTTAAATTCAACTGTCCAACAAAATTCGAAACTTTTGCATGCGGGTGCAGGAGGTGGAGAGGTCGATATTAATCTCGTAAGCAATTGGAAACTTTATTCCATTGATTACTCTTACCGGGCAACATCACAACATCGCGATGTCCACTACAAAAATGGAATCGAAGATTTAATTGCACAGGCTGACATTTTCAACTTACCATTTTCAAACGATACATTTGACGCGGTTTTCAACTTGGGAGTGATGGAGCACTTTTCAGATAAAGAAATTGTCTCTGCCTTGAAAGAATTTAAAAGGGTTACTCGCTCAGGAGGTATCATAATTTTGTATTGGCCACCAATTTGGGGTTTATCGGTCATGGTGCTTAGGTTGGCGAAATTTATCTTGCAACTTGAGCGTCGAAAGCAAATATCTTTGTACCCTCCAGAAATAAACTTAATTAAATCTAGACGTAAATGCGCAAGTTGGATTTCAGAGGCCGACCTAAGTCTTGAGCAGTTTTCATTTGGAATCGGAGATTTTTTTACTCACCAAATTGTCATTGCGCGAAAGATCAACTGAAAACTGGTAACGCAGGGGCTTCTGAATCGATATCGCGAGTAGTTTCACAGATAGCGTTGGAGACCTACTGGGCCCCATCGTCTAGTGGACTAGGACACCACCCTCTCAAGGTGGCGGCACGGGTTCGAATCCCGTTGGGGCTGCCAATTGTTTATTGGGTTCTTCTCGATCGCGAAGTTGTCCGCCTCCTCAGTTTGGATAAGTGTGTACTACGGGGAGGTCAATCCAAAGCGTGCGCCGAACTTTAAAAAGTTGATTTCATTGGGCATGTCTGCGTGTGGCTTGACTGTCTCATGGATTTTATCTGCAATTTGAACAGACACATTCCCACTCACAAACTGAGAAAGTTTTTCGAACGCGAGACTTGGGTTTTGAATAAGTCGTTCGTACGAGACAATCGCTGTTGGAAGGTCAGATTCGAGACCCAATCGCAACAATGCATACTGACGTGACGCTACATTCGCAAGAAGGTTTGAAAGTTCACCCCCGTCATGTTGCTGACGCCCAGCAATTGCTGCGGCGTCACGCAAGACGACTATAAGAATTGGATCAGGTACAAGGTCAGAGATCTGAGGCCAGTAGTCGATAGCAGTTGGATCTTTAAATCCAAAGAGCTTCGTGTCGCTCTTTAGTGCGGCTAACGCGGACTCAAAGCGATGATGGAAATTGTCAAAAGTGGAAAGCCCGAGAAACTCTTTAGCCTCCATATTGTTTGGGTCAATTTCACGTCCCATCCGCACGCCAATGAGGTGGCAGAAACCCGCAACAACGCTTGTTCCGCCCCGTGGCTGACCAAGAACAACTACACACCCGCAACCTGGATGGGAATTTTCTCTTAGTATCAATACCGGGTCTGGCACATCGAGATGGTACATGTCTTCACCTTAGATGACCATAATTCTGTGGCAACGGAATACTGAGAATGACCGGCACGGCAGGTCATTCTCGGTATTCCGACTGAGTTCTTTAAGTCATGTCCGCTTCCACTGCCACCCCTCGCTGAGCAGAGACGGATCGTCGTTAAAGTAGACGAACTCATGGCGTTGTGCGATCAGCTCGAGGCCGGACTCAAGGTACGTAGTGAAGTGGCGGAAAAGTTCGCACGCTCGGTAGTCAACGCCGCATAATACTTGGGAACATTTGTGCGCAGTCGCCGCCGACAGCCCACAACCGCCGAAAACAATTGACGCATCGAAACTCAATCAGATCAACCGCAGTCAGGACGCGTAAATAGAACTCGTATACTGAGGCTTATAAGTAGCAATGTACAAGGCCTTGTTTCCCTCTCAAGGTGGCGGCACGGGTTCGAATCCCGTTGGGGCTGCAAATGAAAGCGGTTTTCTTAATCACTAGTTTGCTGGTTATTGCCGCCTGTGGTGGCTCAAGCGAACTAGTCAGCCAAAAGCCGACAGGGGTGGCAGAGAATATTTCTGCTGTTGT
>CAMDEC010000044.1 GCA_945893395.1 Bifidobacterium breve | reverse complement strand
AATGCAGCCGAAGCGTTTGAGCGATTTTTGTCGACCAAATATGTCGGTACGAAACGATTTGGTCTTGAAGGTGCAGAATCGGCGATACCGATTCTTGACAAAATTTTGAATCTGGCGACCGACGCAAGAATGCATGGCACCGTGATCGGCATGGCACATCGTGGTCGGTTGAATGTCTTGGCCAATGTCGTAGGCAAAGATTACGATCAGATTTTTCAAGAGTTCGAAGGTTATGTTGACCCGTCATCGGTGCAAGGTTCGGGTGACGTAAAGTATCACCTTGGCGCAATAGGCGAGTTTGTCGCCGAGAGCGGCGCGAAGATGAACGTTGAGTTGGTTTCAAACCCGAGTCACTTAGAAACTGTGAACTCTGTCGTGCTCGGCACGGTGCGAGCGATGCAAGACCAGATCGAGCCGCCGCTTGCATACAGCGTGTTGTCATTGGCGATTCACGGCGATGCGGCGTTTGCCGGTCAAGGTGTGGTTGCCGAGTGTTTGGCGATGAGCGACACATCCGGGTATCGCGTTGGCGGCACGATTCATTTGATCATTGACAACCAAATTGGCTTCACGACATCGCCCGAGTATGCGCGATCGTCGCAATATTGCAGTGATGTTGCGAAAACCGTTCAAGCGCCGATTTTCCACGTCAACGGCGATGACCCAGAGGCGTGCGTAAGAGTCGCGCAACTCGCATTTGAGTATCGGCAAACTTTTCATAAAGATGTCGTGATCGACATGATTTGTTATCGCCGATATGGGCATAACGAAGGTGACGACCCGAGCTATACCCAGCCACTGATGTACAAGGCGATTGCCGAACGGCGAAGCGTGCGCAAACTTTATGTTGAAACTCTCGTTAGGCGTGGCGACATAACTGTAGACCAGGCTGAAAAGTCGTTGACTGATTATCAGGCCAAACTGCAAGGCGCGCTTGAACAGACGCGGGCCAAGACGACCGAGAAAGTAATCGCCGCAAAGCCACCTGTGCCGATTGGTGTAATACCGCGTTTTCAGACAGGTGTGTCGCGTCAAAACTTAGATGCGGTGTTGACACAACTGCGTAGTTATCCGAGTGGCTTCATGGTGCATCCGAAGTTGTTGCGTCAGTTTGAGGCGCGAGACGCAATGGTCGCCAACGAGGGCAAGGTTGACTGGGCAACTGCCGAGGCTCTGGCGATCGGCAGTTTGGTGCTAGAGGGCACATCGGTGCGACTTGCGGGTCAAGACTCGCGTCGAGGAACTTTCAGTCACCGCCACTCGACTTTGATCGACTATTTGGACGAACGTCGCTGGGTGCCGCTTGCCGAGATGCCCGAGGCGACGGGTCGCTTCTGGGTGTACGACTCGCTGTTGAGTGAATATGCGGCGCTGGGTTTCGAATATGGATATGCGCATGCCAACCAAAAGGCACTTGTGATGTGGGAAGCGCAGTTCGGCGACTTTGTTAACGGCGCGCAAATCATCATCGACCAGTATTTGGTTGCGGCCGAAGATAAATGGCAGCAACGAAATGGACTGGTGTTGCTGTTGCCTCACGGCTACGAGGGTCAGGGTCCCGAGCATTCTTCGGCGCGAATCGAGCGGTTCTTGCAGTTGTGTGCCGAAGACAACATTCAGGTGTGCAACCCGACGACTGCTGCGCAGTATTTTCACTTGTTGCGACGCCAAGTCAAGCAAAGCCGTATCAAGCCCTTGGTTATTTTTTCACCGAAACAGCCGTTGCGAATGAAGCAGAGTCGCTCACGAATAGATGAATTAATGACCGGAAGTTTTGCAGAGGTGCTCGACGACACATCGGTTGTCAGACCAGAAGACATAACCCGAGTGATTCTGTGCAGCGGCAAAGTTGTGTGGGATGCGATTGCCGAGCGCGACAAGCGTGGCGCAAAATATGCGATTGTGCGAATCGAACAGCTTTATCCGTTTCCGATTGAGCAGATCAAGCAGATTTTGGCGAAATATGAGAACGCCAAAGAACTGGTCTGGCTGCAAGAAGAACCAGAGAACATGGGGCCGAGATATTTCGTCGACGACCGAATCTGGATGCTGAAAGAGCAGGGCTATTCGTTGCGCCATGTTGCGCGAGTTGAGTCTGGTAGTCCGGCGACCGGGTCAAAAACAATTCACGATCAAGAGCTAGACGACTTAATGGCGCAGACATTCGCTAACGGGTAACTAGTTGGCGGTGGTTGAATGAGAGAGTGATTAAATCATTTTCGCATGTCGTAGTTGACGGCTCGAATCTTGCGACAGAGGGTCGAACCGAACCAAGCCTGAAACAACTTAGTGATGCCGTGTTGGCGTTTATGAAGGAGTTTCCGGGGACGAAAGTGACCGTGGTTGTGGATGCAACATTTGGTCATCGAATTGATCGCCGTGAGCGGGTCGAGTTTGACGAGGCGATAAACAACAACGAACTCGTTGCACCCCCAGCAGGTGCAGTTGGTCGCGGTGATGGCTTCGTGTTGACGATCGCCGACAAAGTCAAGGCGAGCGTCCTATCGAATGATAGTTATCAAGAATTTCACGATCAATATAAATGGCTGTTCGATGAAGGTCGATTGATCGGCGGCAAGCCAGTGCCGAATGTGGGTTGGGTGTTTATTCGGCGATTGCCGGTGCGGAAACTTGTCGGTCGAGAGTCGGCAGCAACTTTGCGTCGCGCCAAGTCGACTCGTTCGCCAATGCGACCGATGCCTGTGCCGAAGTCACCGCCACCGAAGGCCTCGGTGTCGAAGTTGAATACGCAAAAAGTGCCCGTGCAAAAAGTCGTCGCACAAAAAGTCGTCGCACAAAAAGTCATAACACAAAAATTCGTAGCACAAAAATCGCAACCGCCAAAACTCAACGAGTTGACACCGTTCTTGAATTTCGTCGAGAAGAATCCGATTGGCACAAAAGTTAAAGGTGCAGTGCACAGTTATGCGTCGCACGGCGTGTACGTGAAAATCGGTGAAGTTTCGGGCTACTTGTCGATGCGATTGATGGCCAACCCGATTCCACGTAGTGCACGCGAGCACGTGAAACTCGGGGCAGTGCTGAGTTTGGTCGTTGTTGGCTATACGCCATCACGGCGAAGTGTTGAACTTGCGGTATTTGGCATGGAGCCTCTGTCGACGCAAAAGGCGCCAGTGAAGACGCACACGCAACCCAGCGCGCAAACCAAGACGCATACTTCGCGGGGTCAGCAGGCGAAGAAAGCCAAGCGTCGATCGAGGCACCGCAAGCCGGTTGCAAAGAAGAGTGTGCCGAGTAAGAAGCGTTAAACACTTTTTGAGTACGGTGTTGTCGTGCTAATTGCGACATGGAACGTCAACTCGCTTAAAGCCCGACTTGAACGCGTCACCCAGTGGGTGAACGAAAACCAGCCTGATGTGTTGTGCATGCAAGAAACAAAGATGAAAGACGAAGTGTTTCCTGCTTTGACTTTTGCCGAAATGGGTTACGAGTCTGCGCACTTTGGTCAAGGTCAATGGAATGGCGTGGCGATTATCTCAAAAGTTGGCTTGACCGATGTAGTCACCAACTTTGCCAAGCCAATTGCGCCTGACCATGAGGCAAGAATTATTTCGGCTACGTGCAATGGCGTGAAGGTCGTGAGTGTGTATGTGCCCAATGGTCGATCGCTTGAAGACGACCACTACAAATACAAGCTTGAGTGGATGAAAAAATTAAAACAGCACGCCGATGCAATCGCCAAGCCGAGTGAACGGCTCGTGATTGGTGGCGATTTCAATATTGCGCCGACCGATGACGATGTTTGGGATGTGACCAAGTTTGAAGGCGCAACGCATGTCAGCGCACCCGAGCGCGATGTGTTTGCAGATTTGTGTGCATGGGGCTTGACTGATGTGTTTCGACAACTGCACCCTGAGCCAAAAGTTTTTTCTTGGTGGGATTATCGCAACGGAAGTTTTCACAAAGGTGAGGGCATGCGAATCGACTTTTTGCTGGCAACGAAGTCGGTGTTGGGCGAAGTTGAAGCATCGGGTATTGATCGCAACGCGCGCAAAGGTGAAAAGCCAAGTGACCATGTGCCCGTCACGATCACGGTGACGGGCACGGGCAAGTAACGCAATGTCAGAAACCGAGCACGGCGATAAATCAGTGCCGCAATACGAGAGTGCATTCAAAGGTTTTCATGTTCGCACCCAACAGCGCTCACCGACAGATGCCAAGCGAATAGAGGTGGCACAAGAGCTGCGTGTGGCAATTGATGAGTTGTTAGCGACCTCAGCGCCACTTGAAGAGTTAGAAGAGACGCGCAAAATAATTAATCAGGCTGTTTCGCGATTGCAGTCGCGACCACACTCGCATGAATATGTCGGGCCAGCCGAGGGTTCGCTGGCGCCGATGAATAGTTTTCTCGACCGCAGTCCGATCATTGGCGCTATTAATCCACTGAGTGCGCCGATGCGAATGGGCATTGACGGTGACGGAGGCAAAGATTCAATTGTTGTCGGCCATGCGACTTTTACATCGGCATATGAGGGCCCGCCGGGCTGCGTGCACGGCGGTTTCATTGCGGCATATTTTGACGAGGTGTTGGGAGTGGCGCAGTCGCTTAGTGGCAATCCGGGCATGACCGTGAACTTGACGGTTGACTATCGCTCGCCAACGCCGCTGTTAAAACCGGTTGTGTTTCGTGGTTGGGTGGCTTCGGTTGACGGTCGCAAAATTAGTGTGACAGGCACTCTTCATCATGGCGAAACGCTGTGTGCAGAAGCCAAAGGTCTGTTCGTGTCGATGCGACCCGAAGTGTTTCAGCGATTGCTAGAAATTCGTCAGGCGCAAAAGGGTTAAATTATTTGAGCGTTTGAATTGCATGCCGTGGCTCGGCTCGAGCGACGATCGACAAAACATCGGGCCCGATTGTTTGTGCCGTCATTGCCCCGACTATTTTCGCGAGTTCTGCTGTGGTTTTCGGGAGTTGTTTGGCGATCAATCGGAGTTCGTAGTCGCTACAGACATTCGCCACGGGTTGCTTGATCACGCGAGCACGACTGCTGCGCCAAGCACGCAGGTCGTCTTCAAGACTTGAAGCACGAACACTTCGTGATTTTGGCTTTTTCATAACTGTTGACTCGGTGATTTGTGGGTCAGCGCCGACGATGTTTGCTAGCAGGCTGCTTTGACCTGCCGTGCGACCTCTGCGAGTCTCGCACCATGTGACAAACAGTTGTTGCGACGCGCGGGTGAGCGCGACATAAGCGAGGCGCACTTCTTCGTCTTGTTGATCTTGGGTGATTGCCGAACTGTGTGGCATTAGGCCGACTTCGGCCCCGGCGACTACGACGCAACCCCATTCGCGGCCTTTGGCCGAGTGAAAAGTTAGAACTTCGACGCCTTCGGTGCTGCGTTGGTCAGCCGAAGTTGTGCGCATCCATGAAGTAAAAGTTCTACCGTCGACATTGCCAGGATGATCAAGTTTTAGAAATACTTGCACCTGCTCAGCGACCCAACGCTGAATCTCGGAGTCTGCTTCGGTGAGAACATCGGTGACCCATGTTGTGAGTTCATTGCGATTAGTGCTTTGTGCCGCGTCGGCTATCGCCGCATTTAACTCTTTGGACGGGCGACTAGTTCGAACCGGAATATTGTTTTTGACGAGTACGTCGACGATTATCTCGCTTTGAATATTCGTGCGCACGAGCACCGCGGCTGACTGCCACGGGTTCACGCCGCCAGTGTTTGCAAATTGCCACAAGCAATCGGCGACACCCTTGGCTTCGGCTTCGGCGTCTGGGTAACCACGCAGATTGACCGGCTCGGCACTCGGTTTGATTGCGCGCACATCTATTTGCTGATCGACAAGTTTTGCCACTGTCGTGGCGGCGTTTAAAATTTCGGGCGTGCAACGGTAATTGTTGGGCAGTCGCAAGACTGTTGTGCCCCGAATTTTGTCGGGGAGTTCATCGAAGAGTCGCTTGTCCGAGCCGTTGAATCCGTAAATTGCCTGCATCGGGTCGCCGACGATGAACACATCTGCGCGTTGTCCGCGAATCGCTTCGAACATTTCATATTGCAGAGGATTCATGTCTTGTGCTTCGTCGACAAAAATGTGGCGGTATCGCCAGCGTACGGCTTGGGCATATGCGTTGTCGAGACGCATTGCTTCGACGACGCGAGCAATGAGGTCGTCAAGGTCGAGAGTATTGCGCTGAATTTTCAGTTGCTCGTATTCTTTGTAGATCGTCGCGATTTCGTTGTGCGGTGCGACCGTATAGCGGCCAAGTCGTTTTGCAGTTTGCGTATAGTTTGTCGGCGAGATCAGTCGAGCGTGTGCCCAGTCGACTTCTGTGAGTAGTTCGCGCGGGCGATTTGCCATCGGGTGATTGCCGGCTGCGTGGGTGATCAGTTGTTGACGGTTGTGCACGATGGACGGCATTTGTTTGTGCGTGTCGGCGAGGCGTTGACGCAACAGGGCGAGTGCAACCGCGTGAAATGTGCCGACGGTTACCGATTGTGAATCACGGGAAACGCCGAGAGTTTTTAGTCGGCGGCGCATCTCGCTGGCGGCTTCGCGGGTGAATGTGATTGCCAGCACGCGCTGTGGGTCGGCGGTGCCTTTGGCGATGCGATAGGCGATGCGATGGGTGAGCACGCGAGTTTTGCCAGAGCCGGCGCCGGCATGCAGAACGGTTGCAGTTTCGGGGCAAGTAACTGCGGCGCGTTGGTCGGCATCCATGCCATGCAGTAGTTGGTCGGCGTCCACGCCATAACGCTAGGCGGTGGGTGTGGCTGCGAGAAACTAAGTTTGGGGGATGGCTTATCCGCGAAAATTATTGAATCGTGGTGAGCATATAAATCTTGACCTGCACCCGCATTGGGTTGTGTTCGTCAAGCCGGGGTCGATTGTGGTCGTGTTCGTTGCGTTGGCGATTTGGGGGCAACAACTTGGTGATGGCTGGTTCAAGACGGGCGTGAGTCGGGTTTTGCTCGTCGCGATTTTGTTGGGGTTGATTAATTTTGGGTCAGCGGTGATGCGCTGGTCGCGCACATATTTTGTCGTGACTTCTCAGCGCGTGATATTTCGTGAGGGGGTTTTGGCGCGGCGCGGCGTCGAAATACCCCTCGAGCGGGTGAATAATGTGAACTTTGCGCAGTCAATTTTGGAGCGAATGCTCGGTGCCGGCGATCTGCTGATCGAATCGGCGAGCGAAGATGGACAGCAATTGTTTGGCGATATTCGCAATCCAGAACAAGTGCAGAACATGATTCACGAGGCGATTCATGCGCGCACTGGTCGAGATACCGATGCGAGCCCGGTCGTGGCGCAACTCGAGCGACTTGAGTCAATGTTGTTGCGCGGATCGATCACACAATCAGAATTCGACGAACAAAAACGCCGCCTACTCGAGTAGGCGATTAACATATTTGGGATGTCTGAGATTGCAGTTGCTGAGCCTGGTACGCGACTTCAAAAATTTTTAGATCGCGCTGGCCTGCGCGGCTTTCCTTGGAAGACAGCGATTATCTTGTACACAATTTCGTGGGGCTGGATGTTCATCGTCCGCAACTCACTTTGGTCGGATGACTGGGTTCGATTCATTGTTGAAGAGAAATTTAATTTTCGTGGGGCTGGACTCGGACCCTGGCTGAAGTATGAGCGAAATCTGTTTCACTTATTAGGTCTCACGGGCATTCGAACTTTGATATTTCTAGTGTTTTTCATATCTGGTCTGGCAATGTTTGGCATCTTATCAAAGATAACGATTTTGGAATACTCGCAGCGGAGGTTCTTTATTTTGCTATTTATAATTCTACCGTTTAACACGGCGCGAGTCGCCTTGCAAAGTTTTCACTACACAATTGGATACGTGTTGTTTTTCGTTGCGTGGTACGTAATTATTAATTTCTACTCGCGAGCATCGTATTGTTTATCTCTAATATTGTTCTTCTTTAGTTTCGCAATGCACTCTCTGTTGCCGTTCTATCTTCTTCCAGTTCTCCACTTATTTTTTTTAGGGGAGATTAAATCTCTTCAAATAGCGTTGGGTTGGATAAGAAGGAACATCGTCTTAATTATGCTGCCGCTAATTTATTGGATTATTCGACATTTTTTTTGGCCTGAGGAGACTTTGTATCACGATATTACCGCATCGCGAGTGTATAGGTCTGCTAATTTTCCAATTTTAATTTCAGTTTTGCTACTGATTCTTTATCAGATTCAGAGAAGATTTGCTGCGAAGAGACATGGCCTTCGTATTGTTATGGTCGGTATTTTCAGCATGTCGATGGGCATTCTTGCGTACGTAGTGCAGGGTTCTTTTAAATCTGATTGGACCTTTGGTGAAAAATATTTGATTACATTTTTAGGAAGGTCTGATTGGTATTCAAGACATCAGATCTTGCAACCTCTTGGCGCTGCACTAGTGACTGTAGGAATAATTGAACTAATTTCAAAATTTCGGCGAAATGAAATGAAAAATTTACAATCTTTGATTCTTGCTATTTGTGTTGTGATAAATACTGGGTTCGGATTCGAGTACGTTGTTGATTATTCAAAACAGAAAGTGGTGATTAGTGAACTGAAAAGAGTTGGCGACGACAAAGCCAAGAGTGTAACTCAATTCGTCGACCAAACGACTTTGCTTAATGCGCGTGGTCATCTCTACCGACCTTGGGACTGGTCGGGACTGATTTGGAGGGCTTACGGTTTTGAAGCGCGACAACGGTCAAAAATTGAATATTCTTGCGAGACAGTAACGAATGCTCGGTTGGTGTTTATTCAGGGGCCGGAGACTCATTGGCGGGCGCTTAAGAATTGGGTGAGTGATGGCGATATGGGTTTTAAGGTGACTGTGGATGACACTCCAGGAGCATGTAAGCCCGAGATGGTGACAAGTGAGAGAGTTTCGGGGGCGATTCCGATTTTGTTTTACTTCACTGGCGTGAAGGGCTGAACAACTAGTTAGTTGAGCTGCGAGGCGGCGTTGACGGCGCGGACTTGCCAGCCGTCGACTTTTGCGGTGGCGTCAGCCAAGATGACGATGCAACCACCGCAGCCGCCGCCGGTCATGCGTGCACCGAAGACTCCGGGTTGTGCAATCGCAGTTGCGACAGCACTATTCATCTGCGGCGTTGAAGTCTGGAAATCTTGGTCGAGCGAATTGTGACTCTCAATCATTAATTGACCGGCAGATTTGAGATCACCTGTGCGCAACATCGTGGCGAAGTCGCGGACACGTTGATTTTCGCTGACAACATGACGCGCGCGACGAAACACTGTTTTGTCGGTGATGTTGGCTAATGATTGCAACCTGGCGAGTCGCAGTGGACCGATTATTTTTTCGGCGGCGCTGCATTGCACGACGCGCTCGCCATAACTGCTGGATACGAGTTTGCGCTCGGCGATGAATTGCACGACGATTTTTACATCGTTGGGTAGTTGCACTGGCGTGATTGTCAGTTCGTGACAGTCAATGAGCAGCGCATGGTCGCAGATTCCAGACGCGACAGCAAGTTGATCCATTATTCCGCAGGGCACACCAACAGCGCGAAATTCGGCGCGCTGACAAAGTTTGGCGCGCTCGACCGGTGTGCTCGTGTCGCCGAGTGCAAGCGCAGTTGCAACTTCGAGCGCGGCGCTAGATGACAAACCGGCACCGATCGGAATGGTGCATGAAATTTCGCCATCGAAGCCGCGCGCATTATTTTGCATTTCGGCAGCGACACCAGCAACGTAGCGACCCCAATTTGGGGTGATTTTTTCGGGTGAAGAGATTGGCAATTTAAACTCGACCGCTTCTGGCTCGTGTTCACTGCTCAGGCGAACCGTTGACGGCGTGCGGGTGCCGCGAATCGTGGTGTAACGATCGATCGCCATCGGCAAAACAAGCCCACCCGTATAGTCGGTGTGATCGCCAATCAAATTGACGCGTCCAGGTGATTGATATGAAAGCAGCGCTTCAGACATAGTCTTTAGTCACTATATAGATTGACTAGCAACAAAAAAGAAGAGAATAGACATATGCCCCGCGCAAAAATCTCGCCAACAATTGAGCTCGAATACGACACATTTGGTGATCCGAAAAACCCTGCGCTTGTTTTGATTGAGGGCCACGGGGCGCAAATGGTAAAGTGGGATTCTGAATATTGCAAAATGTTCGCCGCCAAGAATTTGTTCGTGATCCGTTTTGACAATCGTGACTGCGGATTGTCGACAAAGTTTGACGGCATTGAGGTTGATCTTGGTGCAACATTGACGGCGGCATTGCTCGAAGAACCTGTACCGCCGGTGCCATACACGCTGTCTGACATGGCGAGTGATGTTGTGGGATTATTTGACTTTCTGAAAATTGATCGTGCGCATATCTTCGGCGTTTCGCTGGGTGGAATGATTGCCCAAGTTTTGACGATCGAACACCCGTCGCGAGTGCGCTCGCTGATTTCGGTGATGTCAATGTCTGGTGAACCTGAATACCAGCAGGCGACACCCGAGGCATTAAATGCTTTGTTGACTCCCGCGCCGTCTGATCGTGCGGGCTATATCGAACACTCGGTCGTTTATCAGGTTTATCATTCAAAAAAATATCGCAGTGATGAGTTTTCAAAAACTTCTGCGGCTCGCGACTTTGACCGAATGTATTATCCGCAGGGTTCAGACCGACAACTTGCTGCTATTTATGCCTCAGGTCGGCGAACCGAGCAATTGCGCGCGGTGAAAACGCCAACTCTTGTGATTCATGGCAAAGACGACACTTTGATCTCACCTTCGGGCGGCGAGCGTACGGCAGAGTTGATCCCTAATGCGAAGTTTGTACTGGTCGAAGACATGGGGCACGACATGCCCAAGCCACTTTGGGGATTCTTCGTCGATTTGATAACTGACTTCGTGGTGAAACACTGATGGTTAGCGCTAGTGCATCTCGCGGCCCGCTGTCGGGTTACAAGATTATTGAAATTGCGGGCATTGGGCCGGGGCCGTTTGCGGCGATGATGCTCAGCGACATGGGCGCTGAGGTCGTGCGCGTTGAGCGGGTGCAGGCGGTGCGAGATTCGGCTGGCTCAAACTGGGATGTAATGCAGCGTGGACGAAAAAATGTTGCGATCGATTTGAAGCACGCAGATGGTGTTGATGCGCTGTTGCAACTTGTCGAGCATGCCGATGCGTTGATTGAAGGTTTCAGACCAGGCGTGATGGAGCGTCTCGGTGTCGGGCCCGATGTTTGTCTAGCGCGCAACAAAAAACTTGTGTTTGGGCGAATGACCGGCTGGGGTCAAGACGGGCCATATGCAGATTCAGCGGGGCACGACATTAATTACATCGCGCTGGCAGGTGCGTTGGCGCATTTTGGTAGGGCAGGCGAGGCGCCCGTGCCGCCGTTAAACATGGTCGCTGATTTTGGCGGTGGCGGAATGTTGCTCGCGTACGGTGTTGTCTGCGCGTTGCTTGAAGCACAACGCAGTGGCGCGGGCCAAGTTGTAGATGCAGCAATGGTCGACGGCTCGGCGATTTTGATGTCGATGTTTTGGGGTTTCAAAAATATTGGAATGCATGATGAGAATGCGCGCGGCACCAACATGCTCGACACTGGCGCACACTTTTACGATGTCTACAAATGTAGCGATGGTAAGTTCGTCTCGATTGGTTCGATTGAGCCGCAGTTTTATGCGCAGTTGTTGCAACTAACCGGCTTGGCAAATGATGCCGAGTTTGCGAACCAACAAGATCGCTCAATGTGGCCGAAGTTGAAGCAACGCCTGACAGAAGTTTTTGCAACCAAATCGCAGGCCGAGTGGTGCCAGATCATGGAAGGCACCGATGTTTGTTTTGCGCCAGTGTTGACGATGAGCGAAGCGGCGAAGCATCCGCACAATGTGGCTCGGCAAACTTTCATCGAAGTTGACGGAGTAATGCAACCGGCGCCGGCGCCGAGATTTTCGCGCACTAGTGCGGTTGTGGCGGATGGGCCCGTCGTGGCTGGCGAAAATACGCGTGAAGTTTTGCACTCTTGGGGCGTCAAGAATGTTGACGACCTGATTGCGCGCGGCGTTGTCAAGCAAAGTGCGCGAGCGAAATAAAAAATGTCGACACTTGTTTGTTTTCACGCGCACCCAGATGATGAGTGTTTGGCAACTGGTGGCACGATTGCGCGGGCAAGCGCCGAAGGTCATCGCGTCGTACTGGTGGTTGCCACTGACGGTGCTTATGGCGAAGTGCCAGCAGATCTACAGCCTGGCGAAACTCTTGTGGATCGACGGTTTAGAGAGGTGACTGCGTCGGCGAAAGTTTTGGGTATTTCTCGACTTGAGATGCTCGGCTACAAAGATTCGGGTATGACCGGCTGGCCACAAAACAGCGACCCAACAGCGTTCATCAATACCGAAGTCGAGGATGCGGCGCGAAAACTTGCGAAAATTTTGCAAGAGGAGAATGCCGAGGCGGTCACGATTTACGACTGGCACGGTAATTATGGTCACCCAGATCACATCGCCGTGTACAAAGTTGGCATGCGTGCTGCTGAAATTGCTGGTACGCCGAGCATTTTTCAGATGACGACGAATCGTGATGCCTTTCGTCGGATGCGTGACATGGCGATGAAGAATCCTGAGATCGTCAGCGAGACGCAGGGCATCGGTGACTTTGACCCAGACGCGCCTGCCGACGATGGGAACCCAATGGGTGAGCCAGAAAGTGCGATATCGCATCGAGTGAATGTCGAGAAATATTGTGATCAAAAGAAATTGGCAATCGCATGTCATCGAAGCCAAATTACTGACACTTCGTTCTTTTTAAATATGACCGATGAGATTTTCAAACTTGCATTTGGCACCGAATATTTCATCAAAGTTGGCGAGACAGGGCCGGCGTGCGACCGCTGGCTGTTTGAATAGCGCGAGGCCAGTTGCAACCGATTCGAATTGCGTTGGTGCGCCATGGTCGGGCATCAGCAGGGTGGGACACTGCGTTTGACCCAGGTCTCGACGAGCTCGGGCGCGCACAAGCCGATGACGTGGCGAAAAAACTTGATCAGATTTTCATGGGGCAGCAACTTGAAATTATTTCGAGTCCGTTGTTGCGATGTCAGCAAACTGCCGAAGTTTTCGCGAAGTTGTGCAACGAGCCGGTGCGAGTGTGTGCCGAGGTTGCCGAGATTCCGTCGCCAGTTGGAGTTGGGATGTCGGGGCGAGTTGATTGGTTGCGAGTGGCGATGCTAGGCACTTGGGCAGATTTAGGCAGCGAGTATGTCGTGTTTCGAGATTCGGTTGTCAAGTTTGTGCAATCGCTCGAAACAAGCACTGTAATTTTTTCGCACTTTATTGCGATCAATAGTGTCATCGGTGCGTTGACTGACGACGATCGACTCGTGATTCGCAGTCTTGATAACTGCAGCATCACATTGCTTGAGTGCGACTCGGCTGGCAACTTGCGCATTGCACAGACTGGTCACGAAGCTGACACGCTGATCCGTTAGATTAGGGGCAAATGAATAGTTTGATTGGGGCGAGTTTGCTCGAGGTGCACATTTCGTGGTCGTGGATCATGATTGTGGGCAATGGTTTGGCGGGTGTTTGGGCGTTGGTTGCGCACAAAAATGTTGCGTTGCGTAGTCGAGCGTTGTGGTGGTTCACGGGTTTGGCGCAATTCAGCGTGTTCGTGCAAGTTGTGCTGGGCGTCGCGGTGGTCAATCGTGACAAAATCGAGTATCCGGCGTTTCATGCGTTCTATGGTTTCGTGGCGATCATCGCGATTGCGATTATCTATTCGTATCGCGCGCAACTCAAAAGCAAAATGTATTTGCTTTATGGTTTTGGCGGTCTATTCATAATGGGTCTCGGTATTCGGGCAATGCTCGTCGGCCAAGCGGGCTGAAAAACTAGTCAAGCCGGTTAAAAAAATTTAGACGAGGGCTGACTCGAGCGAGTCAAGCGAGTCGTGCAACTTGGCGGGCAAACGATCGCCAAACGTCGCGAAGTGCTCACGAATCTGCGGCACGGCGTCGCGCCAGCCAGCAGCGTCGAGCGAAGTGATTGCTTCGAGGTCAGTAGCGCTGATGTTCAGGCCGTTGACATCTAACGAATTTACAGCAGGCAGATAACCGATCGCGGTTTTCTCGGCCGACGCTTTGCCATTGAGGCGTTCAAAAACCCATTTAAGAACGCGACTATTTTCGCCGTAGCCAGGCCACAAGAACCGGCCGTCATTGTCACGCCTGAACCA
>CAMDEC010000043.1 GCA_945893395.1 Bifidobacterium breve | reverse complement strand
AAAGACGCCAGTGGCAACCCAGCCGAGACGGCGATGTTGATGACCCAAGTACCAAAAAGTTTTGAATTGCTGAGTGGCGACGATGGTCTGACTTTGCCGCTGATGGCGATTGGTGCAACTGGCGTGATCGGTGTGGCGACGCACTGGACAGCCACCGACCACCAAGAGATGTTTAAAAAATGGAATGCTGGCGATGTCGCTGGCGCCCGCGCGGTCAACTCAAGAATGCTCGAGAGTTTCGCGTTTGAAACCGGCGACGATAATCCGAACCCGTTGCCGAGCAAAGTGATGATGAACCATCTTGGGCTGGATGTCGGCGAGGCGAGACTGCCGATGGGGCCGCCACCGAGTGGTCTGGCCGAACGGGCAGCAAAAGTATTCAGCAATCTGCAAGCCGCGCGCGCCGCCGCGCAAAAGTAATGTCAAAACCAGTTCGCATCGCTTTTCTCGGCGGGCTTGGCGAAATTGGTCGTAACTGCATGGCGGTTGAACAAGACAAAAAGATTTTGCTGATCGATTGCGGGCTGATGTTTCCCAAAGCCGAACACGGTGACGACATCGATGTGATCATCCCAGACTTCACTTGGTTGCTTGAGCGCAAAGACCGCATCGTTGGTTGCGTGGCGACCCACGGCCACGAAGACCATGTCGGGGCGTTGCAGTATTTGTTGCAGGACGCGTCGTTTTCGTTGTATGGCTCGGCGCTAACTCTCGGTCTTGCGCGCAATCGAATCTCTGAAGCACGACTGACCGACAAAACGAAATTCGTCGAAGTCAGCGACAATGATCGCATCAAGATCGGGCCGTTTGATGTTGAATTCATACCGGTCACGCACTCTGTGCCACACGCTCATGCGATCGCATTGCACACGGCACAAGGTGTGATCGTGCATTCGGGTGACTTCAAGATTGATCTCACGCCAGTTGATCATCGTCGCACTGATCTGGCACGTCTTGGTTCGTTGTCGTCAAACGAGGGCATTCGATTGTTGATGCTTGACTCGACCAATGCAGGCGAGCGTGGTCACGCGCCGAGCGAGTCTGATGTCGGCGCCGTGTTGCGGGGGATCTTCAATGAACATCGTGGAAAGCGCATAATCACGGCCAGTTTTGCCAGCCACATTCACCGCGTGCAGCAAATCGCTGATGCGGCAATCGACTCTGGTCGTGTTGTCGTGCCGCTCGGCAGGTCGATGATCAACAACATTCGTCTCGCGCGCGACTTAAAGGTGCTGACAATTCCTGAGAAAAGTTTGGTCAGTGCAGATTCGTTGGGCAAATACGACGACCATGAAATCTGCATTATCTCAACCGGGTCGCAAGGCGAGGCGATGTCGGCGCTAACGAATCTGGCAAAGGGCGATAGTCGCTACGTGAAAGTCGGAGAAAGCGATGTGGTCATATTCTCGAGTCATGCCATCCCTGGTAACGAACACAACGTCAACAAGGTGATCGATGCACTGTTGCGTCGCGGTGCAACGGTCGTGCATTCGGGTATTGCCGATGTGCATGCAACGGGTCATGCCCAGGCTGAGGATCTGAAGACATATTTAAATGTCACCGAGCCGCAATGGTTCGTGCCGATTCATGGCGAGTATCGACACATGGTTGCCAATGCCGAGTTGGCAAAAATTATGGGTGTTGCGCCACGCAATGTGTTGTTGTGTGAAGACGGAGATCTCATCGAGATCACCGATGGCGGGATCGATTTTTCTGGGCGCATTCCCGCCGAATATGTGGTGCCACAAAAGTCGCGAAGCGCCGGCAAAAAGTCAAAAAATAAACAAACCAAGAAACACAAAAAACACTAATCAGTCTCGCCAATCGTCATGTTTGGGCAACGCAAGTCGCCAAAACCGACTTGGCGAGTAATCCCACTTGTAAACAGACCCCGTTGGTACTGTTGATTCATGGCAAAAGTGCCCAAATCTAAATCTGCGCGCCCCAAGAGGGGCTCACGAAACGCAGATCACGAGCGACCGCACCGAGCAGATAACGTGCGGCCGATTCGGGCATTGCGTGAACACGAAGTCGATGACGAGCCAAGTCGTTACCGGATTGTTTCGCAACATGGCCCGATTTTTGGCGGATTATTCGAGGGTCGAGCCCACGAATTCAGCGGTTTAGGTCTAATCGCGTTCGGCGCGTTGCTCGTACTGTCGGTCTACTTGAAGTTGGCCGGGCCGCTTGGTCGAGCACTTGATAGTTTCACATCAGTGACGATCGGCATTGGCCGATTCTTCTTGCCAATTTTGTGCATCGGCTTGGGTGTTGCGCTTGCGCGACGCAAAAGTTGGCAGAATCAAATTCGAACAGCAATCGGCTGGACATCGCTGACTGGCGTGCTGCTCGGTTTGACGCATGTGTTTTTCAGCGATGTTGAAAATCGCACAGGCGGATGGTTCGGCTACGCGGTGGGTGAGCCAATGCAGAACTCGCTTTCAGATATCGGTGCAACCGTATTACTGACGGCTCTTTTTGTCGGCTCGGTGATGCTCGTTTCTGGTAAGTCGGCACCAGAATTAATTTCGGCGATACGCGATCTGGTTCGCAAATTCAGCACCAAACTTTCGTCAGCGTCCGAAACTTTGTCGGGGGCACTCGATGAAAACGGTTCGTTCGCCGAGCATGAAAACGGTTTTAGACAACAAACCGATCCTCAGCCAGAAATCTATGACCATGCCCAAGATGATGATTACAAAGATCCAGAAAAAACTTCGAAACGAGAGCGCAAACTACGCGAGCGTCGCGAGCGTGTTGCGCCAAAGCCAGCGTCCAAGCTTGCGCCAGTCAAGGGTGAGCCACAACAGATGCCGCTTGGACCAAGTGGTCAGCCGAGTGATTGGTCGTTGCCAGAACTCGAATTTTTGTTGCTGACAAGCAACAAGAGAGCCAACGAAGAGGCAATCCGTGAACGCGGTGACCAACTCGTGGCGGCACTTGCGTCGCATGGCGTAGATACCGAACTCGTCGGCTACACGCGCGGCCCGACCGTCACGCGCTATGAGTTGTCGCTGGGTGACGGCGTGAAAGTTGCCAAGGTGACGACCCTTTCACGCGACATTGCCTACACGATGGCGGCGACTGACGTGCGAATTCTTGCGCCGATACCAGGGCGCTCAGCAATTGGCATCGAAGTGCCAAACGAACAACGCGAACTTGTTTCAATCGGTGACTTGCTCGTGTCGCAAGAAGCACGCACCGCAAGTCACCCTCTTGATGTGGCAATCGGTAAAGATATTTCGGGTCGCCCAGTATTTTTGAATATTTCAATCACACCACACTTGCTAATCGCCGGTGCGACCGGTGCAGGCAAATCGAGTGTGATCAACTGCATCATCACTTCGGTATTGATGCGTGCCACTCCGGATCAAGTGAAGTTGATTCTCATCGACCCAAAGCAGGTTGAAATGGCGCAATACACACGACTGCCGCATTTGCTTACAGCGCCGGTTACTAATCCAAAGAAAGCGGCCAACGCGCTGGGCTGGGCAGTTAAAGAAATGGAGCGTCGCTACGACCTGCTCGTCGAAGCAGGTTTTCGAGATGTGGCTGGTTACAACGCGGCGTACGATCGCGGCGAGATGACACTGCAAGATGGGCAATCATCAGACAAACAGTTTTCGCGTATTCCATATATTTTGATTGTTGTCGACGAGTTAAACGACTTGATGATGGTCGCGGCGCGTGACGTCGAAGATTGCATTACGCGGATTGCGCAAAAAGCCCGTGCGGTTGGCATTCATTTGGTTGTTGCAACACAGCGCCCGAGCGTGAACGTAATCACGGGTGTGATCAAGGCGAACATTCCTGCTCGAATGGCCTTCGCCGTTTCGAGCCTGACTGATAGTCGAGTAATTCTTGACCAAGCAGGTGCAGAAAAACTCGTGGGCATGGGTGACATGTTGTTGTTGCCTGGCAACACATCTGTTTCGCAACGCTTGCAGTCAGCCTGGGTCAGCGAAAACGAAGTACGCAAAGTTGTCGGCCACTGGCGTCGACAAGCCCCAGAAATTACATACGTTTCGGGCATCGAAGGCGATGCGAATAAATCATCCGGCAATGGCGGAATTTTTGGGGGAAGCAGCGGCGACGAAGATGACGACGAACTGATGCGCCAAGCAATGGATCTTGTGGTGCGAACTCAACAGGGCAGCACTTCGATGTTGCAGCGAAAACTAAAAGTTGGCTTTGCTCGGGCGGGTCGACTTATGGACATGCTCGAACAACGCGGTGTCGTTGCGCCGAGTGAGGGTTCACGCCCGCGTGAAGTGTTGATGACCGTTGAAGAACTTGAAATCATTCAAAAGGCGAGTTAATTAACCCGTCTTTGAAATGTTGATTGATAACGAATAGATAGCATTACTCGTCGTGATACAGCGCTTTTATTTGGAGTCGCTGGGGTGTCCAAAGAATGATGTTGATTCAGACAAAATCATCGGATCTTTGATCGCCGATGGACTCGTGCAAACAGATGACGCCAGCCAAGCCGACTTGGTCGTCGTCAATACTTGCGCGTTCATCGAAGACGCACGACGCGAATCGATCGACACGGTGCTCGAACTTTCGGGGCAGCGCAAAGCGGGTGCTCGAGTCGTCGTCACAGGTTGCATGGCCGAACGCTACGGTTCTGAACTTGCCGAGTCGTTGCCAGAAGCCGACCATATCGCTGGTTTTGGCGTGCCGATTACGCTGACCAAAAAATCGGTCGCCGTGACGAGCCAAAATGTGCCGGCTTTTGATTTGTTAAATCTGCCTCGACCAAAGTCACGCGCCCCGTGGGCATATATCAAAATCGCCGAGGGTTGTGACCGCAACTGTGGTTTTTGTGCGATACCAAGTTTTCGCGGACCCCAACGCAGTCGTGACATCGAGTCGATTTTGACCGAGGTCGAGCAACTAGATGCCAAAGAAATTGTGTTGGTCGCCCAAGACCTGGCGAGTTATGGCAAAGATCGCCCGAACGAACTTGGCGCGGGTTCGATAGTCGGACTGGTCAATCGTGTTGCCAGCAAAGTTGCGCGAACAAGATTGCTTTATTTATACCCAAGCGATCTGAGCGACGAGTTGATTGATGCGATTTGCGCGACCGGTGTGCCTTATTTTGATTTGTCGTTGCAACACGTTTCGAAGGCGCACTTGCGCAGGATGCGACGATGGGGCGATGGCGGGCGCTTTTTGAATCGCATCACAGATATCCGCAAGCGCGAACCCGACGCGGCGATGCGCAGCAACTTTATTGTCGGCTACCCGGGTGAGACAGAAGAAGATCACGACCAGTTGTTGAATTTCGTCAATGCAGCACAACTCGACTGGTGCGGATTTTTCGCCTTCAGCCCGGAAGAAGGCACGCATGCGATTTCACTGCCAGACCGCGTGCCAACGAATTTGATGCACGAGCGTCTGGCTGAACTTCGTGAACTGCAGGATTCGATCACCGCACACCGCCGCGATGAGTTGATTGGAAAGACGATAACTGTGCTGGTTGATGAACCTGGTGTGGGGCGCGGTCATCGCGAGGCCCCAGAGATTGACGGAGTCGTGCATGTCAGCGAAACTTTGGCCGTGGCGACATTCGTTGAAGTTGAAATTGCCGACGCGCTTGGCCCAGATTTGGTTGCCACCGGCGCAAATCACGGCGCACGAGAACTGGCTGAAGATGCCCGTTGACCCGAACGCCCTTGCGACATGGGCGAATGCCGTAACGGTGTCGCGCATTTTGGTTTCACCACTTTTGTTCATTGTCGTGCCTAATAACAATGCGGGCTCATGGCTGGCAGCATGGCTTTGGTTTGGTTTGTGCGTCAGCGATGTTCTTGACGGCTATTTGGCCCGCCGTCACGGCGCGACCAAGAGTGGTGCGTTCTTGGACCCGCTTGCCGACAAAGTCTTGGTGCTCGGCGCAATGTTCACCCTCGTCAGTCGTGAAATGTTTTGGATTTTGCCAGTTGTGATCATCGCCGTGCGCGAAGTTGTTGTCAGCGTCTACCGAGTCGTCGTTAGCGCGAAAGGTGTGACGGTGCCAGCCAGTCGTTTGGCAAAAATCAAAACTCTCAGCCAGCAAGTTTCGATTGGTTTTGCGTTGGCGCCGTTTAGCGCGGTCGACATGACGTACACGTGGCTGACGACTCTTTGGCTGGCAGTTGTGTTGACGATAGTTAGCGGACTGCAATATGCCGTGCGCGCGTTGCGCCCCGCGTTTAATTTGCGTCGGGCGGCCAAATAATGCGCTGCAGTGTTGTTGCTGTTGGTACTGAATTACTACTCGGTCAAATAGTCGACACGAATTCTTCGTGGCTAGGCGAGCAACTTGCAGCGGCAGGAATTGATTCGTTGTTTCAAGTCAAAGTCGGTGACAATCTTGCTCGCATTGTCGCAACATTGCGTGCGACGCTGGCAGAAGCAGATGCAATCATAATTTGTGGCGGTCTTGGGCCAACTCATGACGACATAACCCGCGAGGCAATCGCCCAAATCATGGGCGTCGAACTTGAAATGAAAGACGAAGTCGCGTTGGTGATCGAGCAGATGTTTACGGCTCGTGGTCGTCGCATGCCAGAAAATAACCTGCGTCAAGCGATGGTGCCACGCGGTGCGAAAATTATCGAGCAACGCCGAGGTACTGCGCCTGGTCTGATTTGTCCTGTTGGCGAAAAAGTGATGTATGCGGTGCCGGGCGTGCCCTTTGAACTATTCGAAATGTTCGAGCGCGCGATTTTGCCTGATCTGCTAGTTCGTAGCGGCGAAGCCTCGGTGATCAAGAGCAGAGTGTTGCGAACTTGGGGCGATAGCGAGAGCGGGCTCAATGAACGACTAACCAGTGTGGTCAATGAACTTGAACAAGTTGGTAACCCGACCTTGGCTTTTTTGGCCAGCGGCTGGGAAGGCATCAAAGTCAGGCTGACAGCCAAAGCCAATACTGATAAGCAAGCCGTTGACCTGCTCGATATCTGGGACGCCAAAGTTCGTGCGCAAGTCGGCGACCTTGTGTTTGGTGTCGATGAGCAAAATATGGAAGCGGTTGTTTTGAAACTGCTGCGCGAGAAGAAGCTCACTTTGGGTGTTGCCGAGTCGGTGACTGGCGGTCTTGTTGCTGGTCGGTTGACGGCGATTGTCGGTGCAAGCGATGTTTTTCGTGGCGGCATAATTAGTTATGCCAGCGATATTAAGTTCGATTTGTTGAGCGTGACCCGCGGGCCAGTTGTCAGCGAGGCTGCGGCAAAAGAAATGGCGATTGGTGCGCGTAAAATTTTGGGCAGCGACATTGGTTTGGCGCTAACTGGTGTTGCGGGACCATCAGAACAAGACGGCGTGAAAGTTGGCACGCTATGCGTCGGTATTGCGTTGTCAACCGATGACGTGCGTGCAACAACTTTTAGTTTGCCTTTTGGTCGAGAACAGATGCGACAGTTTTCAGTAATTAGCGCATTGAACTTTTTGCGTCAATCGTTGATTTAAATTTCAATCTGAATTAACTATTTAACTAATCGTAATCACGTTGAATTCAAGGCTTTTGCTGTTTAACGGCACGGTAGACTGAGGTTGTAGTTACACCCGAGTAACGACAAGAAAAGCAATCAGGTTTTTGTGGCAAACATTCTCATCATTGGTGCTGGTGGGGTGGGTGGCGGTATGGCCTCAATTGCCGAAACCAGAAGTTTCTTCGACTCTTTCGTGCTGGCTGACATCAACTCGGGTCGGGGCGACGAGATCATCGCCAAACTCGAACAGCCTGGTCGCTTCTCATCGGCGCAGGTTGACGCCCGAAGTAAATCAGCAATTGTCGCCCTGGCGCAGCGTGTAAAAGCCGACGTGATCGTCAATGCCTGCGACCCGCGTTTAAACGAACCGATATTCGAAGCGGCGTTCGAAGCAGGCTGTACATATTTGGATATGGCGATGAACTTGAGCAAGCCGCATCCGACGAATCCTTATGAAGAGGTGGGCGAGCATCTTGGCAAAGATCAAATTTCAGCGGATGATCGTTGGAAGGAAAAAGGTTTGCTTGCTTTGGTCGGCATGGGCGTCGAGCCCGGATTGAGCAATGTGTTCGCGCGCTATGCATCAGATCACTTGTTTGACACGATCGACGAAATTGGCGTTCGTGATGGTTCAAACTTGTCGATTGACGGCTTGGATTTTGCGCCAACTTTTTCGATTTGGACGACGATCGAAGAAACTTTGAACCCACCAATCGTCTGGGAGAAAAACCGCGGCCTGTACACGACAGATTGCTTCAGCGAGCCAGAAATTTTTCACTTTCCTGCGGGTATCGGGGCGTTCGAGTGCGTGAATGTCGAGCACGAAGAAGTGATCATGATTCCGCGCGAGATCGATTGCAATCGTGTGACTTTTAAATACAGCCTGGGTGCAGAGTTCATCGACTGGTTGAAGACTTTTGCCTATTTGGGCCTGGACAGCAACGAAAAAATTCGTGTTGGCGACGTCTCGGTGTCTCCGCGCGATGTTTTGGCCGCAGTGTTGCCTAATCCTGCAAAACTTGGTCACCTGATGCACGGTCGCACTTGTGCCGGCACATGGGTCAAAGGCACACACGACGGCAAGCCACGCGAGGTCTATCTGTATCACGTGGCCGACAATGAAACGACAATGCGTGATTGGGGCTCGCAGGCAGTGCTTTGGCAGACGGCGATGTGCCCGGTTGTTGCGCTCGAATTGTTGGCCAACGGCAGTTGGAAGGGCACTGGTGTGCGCGGACCAGAAGCGTTCGACGCGGTGCCGTTTTTGAATTTGCTCGGCGAGTACAACACTCACCACGGAATCATGGAGATGGGACCAGGATTATGGCCGAGCCCGAAGCCGACTGGGCAACCTGGTTGGGACCGACCGGTCAAGCGAGCAGTAATTCCGGGCGCTTAAAGAAAATTATCGCGAGCAAAATTATCGCGGGCAATGATTTCAAGACTTGTGGTTATTTGCCGGCGAGCAACTTAATCACTGGCGCAAAACTGTTGACGTCTTCGCCACCCACGATGATGTAAGAAAAACCCCAGCGCTCGCGACGGGCGAGCAGATCTTCGGCAATTTTTGCTGGAGGTCCCATTAATGCGAACGGCGAGTTGGCGACCATTTCTGGCGCGACTTTAAACATATTTGCAGTGCCGTTGATTGCTTCGTCAGCGCTATCGCGAATATTCACCAAGAAAGTGCGAATGTTCATTTCAATTTTAGAGATTCGCTTACCGGCGGCCTGATTCACGATTTCAATTTTTTCGGTGACAGCCTCGGCGCTCATCTCGGCAATGGTGTCGCCATTGACGACGCCGTCTTTTAGCGATGGGTTGATTCCGACGATGTCGGCAAGTTGCGCGGCGAGTTTAAGAACTCGGGGCCCACCACCACCGATCAAAATCGGCGGACAAGGTTTTTGTACTGGCAATGGTGCAGCCGTATAGTCGGTGATTGTGTAGTGCTTGCCCGAATACGAAAACTTTTCACCGGTCATTGCGCGTTTGATGATCTCGAGTCCTTCGAGAAATCTGTCGATACGCACACCAGGCCTGTCGTAGACGATGCCGGATTGAACATAATCAGTGGCCATCCAGCCGGCACCGATGCCAATTTCGAGGCGACCGTCCGAGAGTAGATCGAGCGTGGCAAGTTCCTTTGCCAACACAACTGGGTGTTTATAGTCGTTGTCCCAGACAAGGGCACCGATCCGCAAACTAGTCGTCGCATTAGCCACTGCCATCAGGGCTGGCACCGGTGCGAATTGATCATCAAAGTGGTCTGGCATGGTCAGAGAACTGAAACCGTTTGACTCCGTCGTTTTCGCTAGTTCGGTCCAATCTTTTTGAGAACCTGCTTTGCGGGCTTGAACACCAAATCGAAACGGACGAATTTTTGGTTGCCCCGAAGCCATGGATTCAGACTAATAGTTGAATGCGTCACGCTTATTACGCAAACCCAGCCAGATTTACTGCAAGTAGAATTGGAAGCGACGTGAACGATCTTCTTCGCGATTTTATGGTCCAGTTGCAAGCACGACGGCAGACCATCGCCCGAATTTTCGTGATTGCGGTGGCTGGGTCGCTATTCATTAGTGGCACGATCACGGCGATGGCACCAAAGGTGTGGGGAATACTCAACGCACACACGCAAGTTCCGCCAAGTTTGACCAATTTTTCGGGTCTCGCGCAACGCAGCACGGTGTTCGATGCCCAAGGCAAGCAAATTGGTTCGTATCAACTTGAAAACAGTCAATTGATGAGCATTGAGAACGTCCCCGCAGATGTCGTGGCGGCAATCTTGGCGCTCGAGGACAATGAATTTCAAAATCACAAAGGTGTCAACCTGCGTGCGTTTACTCGCGCCGTGCTGTCCAACTCGCAGAGTGGCTCTAAACAGGGCGCGAGCACGATCACGATGCAGGTTGTAAAAAACGAATTTTTGGCCGGGCTTGAGCGCGATGGCCGCTACAAAGTTTTGCAGGCACGCTACGCCACGATGCTCGAAAAAGAAGTGCCGAAGAAGATGATTCTTGAGCGATATCTCAACACGATTTATCTGGGCAACAACACTTACGGCTTGCAAGCCGCTGCCGAGGTTTATTTCGGCAAAGATGTGCGCGAGTTGACGCTGCTCGACGGTGCATTTTTGGCTGGGTTGATTCAAGCACCATCAAATTATGATCCGATTCAGCATCCCGATAGTTCGCGGGTCCGATATTTGCAGGTGCTTGACCGTCTTGTTGATACTGGCTTGCTGACACAAGAGCGTCGCGATGAGATCGGCGACAAACCTGCGATACCTGAGGTGATTAATAAAAAAGCGCAGCGAGACGTTTCGCGAACTTATTTCACGGAAGAAGTCAAAGACTTTTTGTTGAACGGCTCTGATATTTTGGGCACGACTTATCAGCAGCGATACAACACATTGTTTCGGGGTGGCGTCAAAGTTTTCACGACTCTAGATTCGGCGGCACAACTTGCAGCCGAGCAAGCAGTCCGCGATCAACTGCCAGCCAACAAGGCAGGCATCACTGCGGCGATGGTTTCGCTGGATGTAAAAACTGGCGCGGTTCGGGCCATGGTCGGCGGCCCTGGTTTCGTGGCGGGGCAGAGTGAAGTGAATTTGGCTTTGCGTCGTCGGCAAACTGGTTCGAGCGTCAAGTTTTTTATCCTTGCTGCTGCGTTGCAAGCGGGTGTGCAGCCTAACGATTTGATCGACGGCACCTTGCCCTGCACGCTTTCGAACCCCGGCAATCTTGACGAGCCGTTTGAAATCACCAAGGGCGTCAGTCAACCCACGGCATCGTTGCGCGTGATGACTTGGTTGTCAATCAACTGCGCGTATGCAAAACTTTCGCAAATTGTCGGACTCGAACGCGTAGTCGAAACGATGTATCGCATGTCCTCTTCGCAGTGGCTGAGCAAAGAAACCTTCACGATTCAGCCTTATGCCAGCCTTGCAACAGGCGCCAATGAAATGAGCCCGATGGATATGGCGGCGGGCGTGCAGACGCTGGCTAATTCGGGCGTGCACGTTGAGCCGTACATGATCGAACGAATTGAAGACTCACGCGGAACTATCTTGTATCAAAATCAAAGTTTGAGTCTCGAGCAAACACTGCCGGCCGAGGTTGCTATTAATGCCGTTGATGTGATGCGCGGCGTGATCGAACGGGGCACGGCTCGGCGCACTCCGCTCGAAGACGATCGACCTGCTGCAGGAAAAACTGGAACGCAAGACAACAACACCAATGCTTGGTTTGTTGGTTTTACGCCGCAATACGCGACAGCAGTTTGGGTTGGTGACCCGAAGGGTTACACGAAGATGACGAAACGAAACGTGCCCGAGTTCGCCAGCGTGATCGGCAGTCGAGGAGGTGTGCAAGGTGCGATGTTTCCGGCGATGATCTGGAAGTCGTATATGGATGAGGTGCACCGCGGTTTAAAAATCCTCGAATTCGCTTCGCCGCCAGCGCCGTCGCGGGCCCCGTTGCGGCTGTATCTGCCGGGCATCGAGTGTTCGGCGCGAATTGTTTCGGGCACGATTCCGGCGCCCAAGCAAGACGACAAGGCGGTCACGACGACTACGACGCTTGGTGCTGAAACGACGGTTGCCAATACTGTGGTGGTCAGCGTGCTTAGCCCATATACGACAATTTCGCCAACGGATTTGAACCCGTATTCGCCGGTGCCAACGACCGAGCAGGGTCTTTACTTTTATGATTGTGCCAAACCGTTGCCGAATTATGTTCAGACCACAACTGGCACGCCATAGTGGTCGCGCTTCAACCTTTGTTTGAGTTGCAGAAAATCGACACGGGGCTGTTGCAACTCTCGCATCGTCAGGCGACTCTCGCCGAGCGCACAAATTTGACGAAAGCCAAGTCAACATTAACTGCAACTCAAAGCGGGCAAGCCGTCGCAGCCGCGCAACTGGACAAGGTGAAAAGTGAAATAACGAATCTCGAAGCGGCAAACAAAAAATGCGAAGCTCAGATCGTAAAATATTCTCAGCAGTTACGAACCGTCATTGCCCCCCGAGAAGCCGAAGCGTTGCAGCATGAAATTGAAACGGTGCGTGCCGAGCGCAGCGCCAACGACGACCAAGAATTGCTGTTGCTTGACACCAGTGAAAGTTTGGAGCAGCAACTCAAACAATTTGCCGACCAAATCAATAGTCAATCCGAGATCGTGGCAGTGGCGACATTGGCGCTCAACCAAGCGCTCAAAAGTTGTGAGGCGGGCAAACAGTTGTTGGACGACCAACGTTTAGTTGCAGCCAGTTTGATCGATCCCAAGTTGATCAAACTTTATGACATCAAGCGCAATAAACGCACGACACCAGCCGTGGCCGACGTGCATGGCTCGAAATGCCAGTCGTGTCATCTTGATCTGTCTGTTGTTGAACTTGCGACGCTAAAAAAACTAGGCGTCGACGAATATGCCGAGTGCCCAAATTGTGATTGCTATTTGGTGGTCTGAGCGAGATGTTGTTTTGGTTCATCGCCACATCCGTGTGGTCGGTCTGGTTCGTTTTTCGCGATCCAAAATTTGATTATCGGTTGGTGGCTCTAGCCGCTTTGGCGCCTGATCTGATAGACGGTCTGCGCGGCGCAGTCGGGCCGATGCACAGCGTCGTAACCAGCATCGCCGTATTGTTCGCGATCATGATTGTGACGGCGGGGCGAAAGCCGATTCGTCAGCGGTTGCTGGCTGTGCCGATCGGGATGTTCATCCATTTGATTTTTGACGGGGCATTTTCGAACACGAAAACTTTTTGGTGGCCACTCAGCGGTATCTCGTTTAGCGATGATCTTTTATTCTCGGTCGAACGCGGCCCATGGAATATGCCGCTCGAAATAATCGGCATTGCTGGTTGCATTGTTGCTTGGCGCTACTTTTCGCTCGCCGACAAAACTCGTCGTACCAAGTTTTTGAAGACCGGTTCGTTGCATCACGGTCAATGAGAGTCAAATGAAAGCCAGCGAATAAAAACAGTGAGTCGGTCTATAAGCGGGATTTTGTAGCACCGACAGTTTCCTGGCGATACCGACGACCATCCATCTATGCGGCCTACCCGAGGGTTGCTCGAAAGCAAACGGACAATTCATACCCTCTGCGCGGCCTTGCTTCAAGTGACGTACCAAGCCGCAGTTGTTGCCAACCACGCTGGTGCGCTTTTACCGCACCTTTTCATCCTTACCTGTGACGAGTCTTGCGACTCGTCCATCGGCGGTTTATTTTCTGTTGCACGAAATGTCAGGTTTCCCCGACCTGGCTTTCACCAGCACTTTGTCCTGTGAAGTCCCGACTTTCCTCAATGTTGCAATGCGAACACAGCAACACTGCGGTCGACCGACCGACTCACCGTTGGTCTTCAGTGTATTAGCGAAATTAAACGCTTAGCAAGACACCGTGTCGTAGACGAGCGAGTTCAAACTCGGGGTTTCAAGCAACAGCGTGGTGCGTGTGCCGTCGGCTTTTGGGGTTCCGACTATCAACTGAATGTTGGCTTGCGAGCCGAACGCCATCGGGATCGCGGCGATGTTCGGTTTGCCGGTTATGGCGTCAAATGTCGGGCCCATTGCGGCAATGCCGGGTCTCAGCACTTGGGCCAGCAATGCAGCATGTCGCGACTCTTGTTGACCGATTCGAATCGCGTCGGCACGCAATTTTGGATCAGAGATCAATTCGACCACGCCTTGGTAGGTCTGCGCAGCAAGATTTTCGAGAGCGTGTGCAAGTGCGATGACGTCGAGGCCGATATTCAGATTTTTGTCGTCAGTGATCAGCGCGAGTGCCGGGTTGATGTACAAATCATTGATCCGCACATTGGCGCAACGATGTTCTTTGCCACCCAAAGCGCGCACCAAACCGTTCACGGCATCGGCGTGCGCTTGGTGGTCGTCGCGAAAACGCTTGGCAACTTCGGTTGCACCAGCTAGTTCGCCAGTG
>CAMDEC010000042.1 GCA_945893395.1 Bifidobacterium breve | reverse complement strand
CTCGTCGGCTGGGCAGCAGTCACAAATTCTGTCGACTGGCCGGCGATTTGGTTGTTTGTAATCATTTTCTTGTGGACGCCACCTCACTTTTGGGCGCTGGCGATTCGACACTCAGACGAATATCGCGCAGCCAATGTGCCGATGTTGCCCTCGGTCGTGTCAATCGAAAAAACAATTCGCACGATGGTCATCTATACGGTCGTGCTTACTCTCGTCTCATTCGTGATGATTCCGGTTTCAGGGCTCGGCCTGATTTACGGCGTGACTGCAGCGTTAACTGGTGCTGGTTTTATCATCGGCACCGCAATGCTCAGTCGCCGTCCGACAGAGTCTTGGTCAATGCGCGTGTTTTCTTTCTCGATCACATATGTGACATTGCTGTTCGGTGCTTTGATGGTGGATGTCTTAGTTTCAGCGACTTAGTGCAATAGAGAAGTTTCCCTATTAAACACCCAAACTGTTAGCGTTATCTGAGTTATGACGGCACTTGAGGTAAGCACTTCGGCGACAAGTTCGTCTAGTTCATCGGGGCCGATGGCCACCAAACCCACGCTTCTCTTGGCTGTTGTGGCCTATTTGACAGCCAGCGATCACAAACGAATTGGTCGACTACTGATTTCGTTTTCGGCGATTTTCGCGGTCGGCACAGCGATCGAAGGTGCAGTCTTGGGCGTCGAAAGAATTAGCCCGTCAAGTTCGCTTGTCGACGCAGGCATCGTCGTTCAATTGTTTTCAGCGCTCCGCTTTGACCTTATTTTTTCGGTCGCCGTACCGTTGATGTTGGGTTTGGCAGTGGCCGTCGTGCCGATGCAAGTCGGTGCACGAGCCCTCGCTTTCGCTCGTTCGGCGATGCTTGGTTTTTATCTGTGGCTGTTTGGCGTAATTCTTGTTGGCTCGTCGTATTTAAATAATGGTGGTCCTGGTGGTGGCGACACCGAAATGGTCGATCTGTTTCTCGCTGGTCTGGGTTTGGTTATCGCAGGATTGTTGCTGATCAGCGCTGCGGTCACCACCACAGTTTTGACTTCTCGTCGCGCGGGCATGACGCTGATTGAAACCCCAATTTTTTCTTGGTCGGCATTGGTCGCCAGCGTTTCGTTGTTGCTGACTTTGCCAGTTTTGGCCGGCGCTTCGATTTATGTCGCAGTCGACCATACTTACGAGCGCGCGACATTTGGTGCAACCGAAGGCGTCAACGCCTGGATTGGTTGGGCCTTCACATCGCCGCAAATATTTATCGTTGCGATTCCAACTCTGGGTGTTCTCGCCCAGATTGTCGCAACGATGACCCGCGGCAAGCAGCCGTTGCGTACAGGTCTTTTTGTTGGAGTGGGTTTGATGTCGACAGCCGTGATTGGCGCGGTTACTCAGTCTTCGCACACTGTCAACTTCTCGGGCAACATCAGTGACATTCTCAAATCTATGATTCCGTATCTCTTCTTCAACGACCTTTCGATTCTCGGTGTTCTCGTCGTGCTTGGGTTGGTCTTGTTGGCACTCAAGAAAGAAAAAGCAAAACTCAACGCTGCATTTGTGCCCGCATTTCTCGGCGTCGGCATGGTGTTCACCGGCATGGTCGGGAATGCCGTATCTAAAATTGTAAATCTCAAGTTATCCAACACGGTTTTCGAAGAAGGTGTGTTGGTTTATATTTGTTACGGAGTATTGCTCAGCGGCATCGGCGCCGTCACCCATTTCGGGCCCCGAATTTGGGGCAGAGAAATTCCTGCCAAACCAGTTCTTGGTCTCGGTCTGCTTGGCTTTCTCGCCACAGTATTGGCGTCGTTGCCATATTTCATCGCCGGTTTTGCCGACCAGCCAGCTTCGGTAGCCAACGGCTTTGATTACTCGGGCCCGATTTGGTTATGGAACTCACTTGTTGCTGCTGGTCATGCACTTATGGCACTCGTCGTGACGTTGTTTTTCGCCTTCGCGGCGAAATCGTTTCGCTCGGGCACGATCAGCACGGCAACATCTGCAGATCTTTTTGAAAGTGTAAACGGTTAAAGCGACATGAACACTTCAGCAACCGCACTCGGCGCCGGACCAACAGTCGTCATGCGCCGGCCAGCGCTCGTTGTTGCAGGTTTGCTTTCAGCCGTAAGCGCATCGTTGATCGGTTCGATGCTGGCAATTTGGCTCGACTTCAGGTCAAATGCGCCGCTGCGTGAATCACCAGATGGCAGCAAGATGTTGCGTGACTGGTTACCAGAGAATATCAAGATTTCGGAAGTCGCAACCAACACGATGATGATGACTTTTGTAATTACATGCGTCATGGCGCAGTGGGCGGTTTATTCATCGCGTCGCAACGACTCAAAGCACGTATCTTTGGCACTCGGTGTCGTGTTGTTGACCGAGATCGCATTAGTCAATGCGCAACTTGCGGTGTATACGCAAATGGGCATCGGCGTGCGCGATGGTAGTTACATGACGATGTTTTATGCAGTCACGGCAACAATGTTGGTAATCATCATTGTGTGCATGGGCTTTACTTTGCTCACGTTGTTTAGATCGATCGCCGGTCGTGCTGGCGATCGAGATTTAGTTTCGGCACATGCGCTCTATTGCTATTCAGTGGCGGCGATTTTTGCGGCAATGTGGCTCGTGGTTTACGTTCAAAAGTAGGGATGATGTTTTCGACTGGCTTTAAATATTTCTTCGGGGTGACGGTGCTTTCAGTTGTTGCGCTGATCATGTCGTATGCATTGCTCGAAAAATTTGCACTCGGTGGCGTTGGGATTAGTTTCTTGATCGGAGTTGGTGCATTGCTGGCCGGTTTGTCGGCGTTCACAAGTGACGGCACCACTCGCGACGCCAATACTTCAACTTCAGATCTAGTTACTCAGAGCATGTGGCCATTGGTCACTGCCATCGGTGTGGTGTTTCTCGTTTTGGGGCTGGTCACATCATCTATCGTTTTCTTCGGCGGTGTCGTGATATTGCTCGCCGCACTCAGCGAATGGATGGTGCAAGCATGGAGCGAGCGGGCATCAACTGACGTAACTCATAACTCCGCAGCCCGCAAACGAGTGCTCAACCCAATCGAGTTTCCAGTTTTAGCAGCTGTTGGTCTAGGCGTCGTGATCTTTTCGTTCTCGCGAATAATGTTGACCGTCAACAAATCAACAGGCGCAGTTTTGTTCATCGTTGCAGGTGCATTGGTTTTGGTTGCCGGCACATTATTTGCAATCAAACCGAATATGAAGCGTTCAGTTGGTGCTGCGATATGCGTTCTTGGCGCGCTGGGCATTGTTGCTGGTGGCGTGGCGAGTGCGGTTTCGGGTGAACGCGAAGAACTTGTCGAAGCCGCTGCCGAAGGACATTTCTCACACGCCGAGTGCGGCCCTGAAGAGTCAAAATATTATGACAAACTTTCAGAAGGCACTTTGTCGTTGCGCAGTTCGGTTTCAGCGACTGTTGTTTATCAAGACGGCGAACTCATCGCCAATATTCAAGGGCTAGCCGAGCCGCAAAAATCCCTTACAGTTGGTCGGTCAATCCTAACGAACATTATTTTTCGCAACGCGACGCCAGGCGAGTTCAGATTGGTTGCACATCTTGGTGGTGACACGGCGACTGACAAATCAACTGATGGCAAGTCACACGCAGACGAAACCTGCACTCAGTTGGTTGCCCTAGGTGCTGAGCAAAGCCTGACTTTGAAGATCTCCAAGCCATCTAGTGCTGAAAACGTTTATTACCTATATATCGCCGGCACCGAAGACAAAAAGATTGAGTTGGTTGTGCCGTGAGTCGCAGGCAGTTCGACATTCGACTGAGTGTGACAATCGCTAGCGTTCGAATTGTGTTGCGAAGAGTTTTTAGACCGCTGATTATCGTTGGTGGCATCTCGGCTTTATCCGCGAGTTGCGCGACTAACGCACCCCAAGACACTTGGCAACCGAAAGGCCCTAACTCCAAACTGATTGACGATCTACAGCAACCAGTTTTTGCAGTCGCCGGAATTATTGGTTTAATCGTTGCAGTCGCGGTGATCTACACCATGCTCAAATATCGGGATCGCGGACAGCCGATACCTGAACAAACTCACGGCAAGCCAGCCCTCGAAATCACGCTGACAATTATCCCGGCTTTGATTCTTGCGGTCGTTTCTGTGTTCACATTTGGCGCAATATTTAAACTTGCCAAAACTGACGACACTGAAATGATCATCAACGTCACCGGCCAACAGTGGTGGTGGGAGTACGACTACCCAGTTCAAAACGACTTCGGCATCACCCAGCCAATTATTTCTTCGGGTCAACTCGTGATGCCCGTCGGCACAAAAGTTTTGTTGCGCGAAACCAGCCGAGATGTCATTCACTCATATTGGATTCCGGCATTAAACGGTAAACGCGACGCTGTGCCTGGTCGAATTCAGACCTTGCGTCTCGAAGCCGACGAGCCAGGGATCTACGCGGGTCAATGCTCCGAGTTTTGCGGTCTGTCGCACGCCAACATGCGCATGGAAGCAGTAGCGCTGAGCAAAGAAGATTTCGCCAAGTGGGTCGCCAATCAGCAGGCGCCGTATGTCGCGCCAGCCAAAGATACTTTGGCCAAGCAGGGCGAGGAAGTGTTTCTAAATCAATGCGTGCGCTGCCACCAAGTCAACGGTTTGACTCGCGCCGATGGCACGCCAGCAATCGCTGCGCCCGATGAAAACGTCTGGTCGGGCGCTGCACCAAACCTGTCGCATCTAATGTCGCGCAACACCTTTGCTGGCGCGATGTTCAACCTGCTTTCAAAACAGTGTCGTGACGAAGTTTGGAATGCATCGAGCGATGTCGTGGGCGCAAAATATCTGGCGGGCGTAACTGAACAGTGCTTAAATCAAAAAGATCTTCGCGCATGGTTACGTAATGCACCAGAAGTAAAGCCGATGTATGCCAATCCTGCCGATCTCGCGGTCAGCGACGGCAAATATCGCGGCATGCCTTATTTGGCACTCAGCGAAGATGACATCAACAAACTTGTCGCATATCTCATAACCCTGAAGTAACCCAGAAACAGAGCACAACTATGGCCATCATCGAACGCCCAGCACCAACGGTGCCTGCGATTGTTACCCCAACTACGACCTACGGTTCGCTCAAGCGACCCGTGTCGGCAACTGGTTGGCGTTCGTGGGTGTTTACCGTTGACCATAAAAAACTCGGCATCATGTACGGCGCCACGGCAATGTTCTTTTTCATTATTGGTGGTGTCGAAGCACTATTAATCAGATTGCAACTTGCGGCCCCAAACGGCAAGGTGCTTAACGCCGATCTTTACAACCAAATGTTCACGATGCATGCCACAACCATGGTGTTCTTGTTCGTCATGCCGATGGCCGCAGGGTTCGCCAACTACTTTGTTCCGCTACAAATTGGCGCACGCGACGTCGCGTTTCCACGACTCAATGCTTTTGGTTTTTGGGCGTTGTTGTTTGGTGGCATCTTTTTGAATTTGGCGTGGTTTTTGGGTGGAGCAGCCGATGGCGGTTGGTTCATGTATGCGCCCAACTCTGGTCCAGTCTTTTCGCCATCGAACGGCGTCGACTTTTGGGCACTCGGTCTACAGATTGCCGGTATCGCATCGCTGACCGGCGCGATCAACTTGATCATCACCGTTTTAAACATGCGTGCGCCTGGCATGTCGCTGATGAAGATGCCGATCTTCACATGGATGATCACAGTCGTGCAGTTCTTGTTGTTGTTCGCAATACCAGTTATCACTGTCGCGTTGTTCTTGCTTTCTTTCCAGCGTAACTTTGGTGCTCGATTCTTTGATGTCGCGGCAGGTGCCGACCCGCTGTTGTGGCAGCACTTGTTCTGGATTTTCGGTCACCCCGAGGTTTATGTTTTGATCCTGCCATCGTTTGGCATCGTTTCCGAAGTTTTGCCGGTGTTCTCGCGCAAGCCACTGTTTGGTTATCCGTTTGTTGTTTTCTCTGGTGCGGCAATCGGCTTTGTGGGTTGGGGTGTTTGGGCTCACCACATGTTTGCATCGGGTCTTGGGCCAGTATCTGTAGCCGTGTTCTCGTTGACGACCATGGCGATTGCCGTACCAACTGGTGTCAAAATCATCAACTGGACTCTCACCATGTGGGGTGGCAAGTTGTGGTTCACTACGGCGATGAAATTCGCGATTGGTTTGATCGTGTTGTTCACCGTCGGCGGTCTCTCGGGCGTAACTCACGCAGTCGCCCCGTCTGACACGCAGCAAACAGATACTTATTACATCGTCGCGCACTTTCATTATGTGTTGTTCGGTGGTGCAGTGTTGGGCATTTTTTCGGGTTTTTATTATTGGTGGCCGAAAGTTTTCGGCAAGATGCTCAACGAAAAACTAGGCTCGTGGAACTTTTGGTTGATGGTCATCGGCCTCAACCTGACTTTCGGTCCGATGCACATTCTCGGTCTTCAAGGTCAGCCACGCCGAATGTATCAATGGACCGAAGCCCGAGCGGGTGAGGGTTTCTTCAACCTTGCTTTCTGGAACTTGATCGCTTCAATCGGTTCGTTCGTTCTTGCAGTCGGAATTTTGATGTTCTTGATCAATGTCTTGATTACTGCACGCAATCCACAAAAGGCGCCGCTCGACCCATGGAATGCCCGCAGCCTCGAGTGGATGACAACGAATCCTCCGAAAGAACACAACTTTGACGTTGTCCCAACCGTGCATCACCTAGACGACTTCTTCCATCAAAAATACGAAGAAGACCCGGTGACACACACGATGAAGCAAGTCAGAACAGCCGAAGAAATTATGGCTGAGCAAGAGCGCAACGCCGACAAACACATTCACATGCCTTCACCGTCGTATTGGCCAATCGTGTTGGCATTCGGTTTGCCAGTGATCACATTTGGTCTGATTTATTCGCACTTGATTTCGGTGATCGGCGGCGTGATTGTTTTGTTCGCCGCCTATGGCTGGGCTCTTGAGTCGAGCACAGCACCAGATTCTGATTTTGAAACCAACACACCCGGTACGGGGTTAGACAAAGTGGCGTCAAATCATGACTGATACAGCACAGGGCCACGCCAGCAGCACTGGCATCTCAAATGTCAAACTCGGCATGTGGGCTTTCTTGGGTTCAGAGTGCTTGCTGTTTGGTGGTTTGATCTCGACCTACATGTTGTATCGGGGTCGCGTTACAGGTGGTCCGCGACCGTCGCAAATTTTCGACATTCCGTTTACATCGGTCAGCAGTTTCGTGTTGTTGATGAGTTCATTGACGATGGTGCTGGCAGTCAGCGCGGCCCACAAAGACGACGATCGCAAAACCAATTTGTGGCTGACAGTTACGGCGTTGCTTGGCGCAACATTCGTTGGTGGTCAGGTTTATGAGTTCACGGCTTTCTACAAAGAAGGTCTGGGCTTTTCAACAAGCCTGTTCGGTTCAAGCTTCTATACATTGACCGGTTTTCACGGTGTGCACGTAACGGTGGGCATCATCATGTTGATGTCGCTGGTCGGCATCTTGAAGCGCAGTTCAGTGCCCGGCAAGAAAGCCGAAGTTGTCGAGATGATCGGTCTTTACTGGCACTTCGTCGACATCGTCTGGATCATTATCTTCACACTCGTCTATTTGATCCCGGTTTGATCATGACTATAAATACTGCAGACAAAACACACGAGCAACAGCACGGCATGAGCAATGCTGGCTACATTCGCATCGCGGTTATTCTGGCCGCGATTACTGGGCTCGAAGTTTCAACTTATTATGTCGACTTCGGCGTGTTGTTCTTGCCGGCACTGTTGATCATGATGGTGATCAAATTTGTGATGGTCGTCAGTTATTTCATGCATCTTAAATTCGACAACAAGATGTTCAGTTTCTTGTTTTATGCCGGGCTCGTGTTGGCTGTCGGTGTTTACGCCGCATTTCTTGCGACGTTCAAGTTTTTTATTCAGTAACAACTTGGCTGCATAGTTATGTTCGCCGCAAGTGCCGATCTCGTCAACCCTTGGCGGTTTCAGGCGCACCCTGAAGTCTGGCTTCTGGTGGCGTTCATACTCGGCGCTTATGTATATGCCGTGCGCGTAATCGGACCAGTTGTGGTCAAATCGGGCCCAGTGATCACGTCAAGACAACGCAATGCGTTTGTCGCCGGGATTTTATTGTTATGGATCGCCTCTGACTGGCCGGTGCACGACTTGGCCGAAGAGTATTTGTATTCGATGCACATGTTTCAGCACATGGTTTTGTCATATTTCATGCCTCCCTTAGTTTTGCTCGCTGTTCCAAAATGGATGTTCGATGCCGTATTCGGTTTAGGTAAAGCACGAACTGTCATCAACTGGCTTGCAAAACCGGTCGTCGCTGGTGTGGCGTTCAATGTTGTGGTGATGGTTACCCACATTCCGGCATTGGTGAATCAAAGTGTGAACAACGGGCCGTTGCATTATTCGCTGCATATTTTGCTGGTGACTACGGCACTACTTGTTTGGCTACCAATTTGTGGACCAGACACGCAGCGGCAATTGCAGTCTGGCGGAAAGATGATCTACCTGTTCTTGATGTCGGTTGTGCCGACCGTGCCAGCTGCGTGGTTGACATTTGCCGAGGGTGCCGTCTACAAGCACTACGACGTTGCAGTGCGAGTCTGGGGGCTTTCAGTGACGACCGATCAACAAGTTGCCGGCGCCATCATGAAAACTGGCGGATCGGTATTTTTGTGGTCGATCGTCGTGTTCTTGTTTTTCAAACGCTTCAGTAGTGGTTTTGCCGCAGATCAGTCGTATCAAAAAGTTTCATCGGTTGATGATGATGTTTTGACTTATCAAGATGTCACCGATGCATTTGGTCGTGTAGCACCAGCAAAAGAACCAAACATCAAGAATTAATCAGACCACTTAAAGCTGATCACAGCCAACGCACAGGCCGATAATGCCCAGCCGCCGAGAGCAATCGCATCGGCTATCACTAGTTCGTTGTTGTTGAACGAACTACGCAACAAACTGCTGAGCAACGAACTAGGCAAGACTTGTGCAACGTCGCCGAGCGTCTTTGGCAGTTCATCGTTTGAAACGAATATGCCGCCTAGCAACAACAACGCGAGGTATAAACCATTTTGTGCCGCCAGGTTGATCTCGGCGCGAAGACGACCGGCAAGTATCAAACCGATACCCGCAAAACAACTTGTGCCGACCAACAAGAGCACCAAAACCTGCGCCAAGTTGATTTGATTCGGGTTCCAGCCCAACAACTGACCCACAAAAATCAACAACACAAGTTGCGCGATTTCAATTACGCAAATCGCAGCAACTTTGGCCAACACCAATCGTCGTGTGCCAAGTGGTGTCGTGCCCAGTCGCTTGAGCACGCCGTAACTGCGCTCGAAACCAGTGGCGATACCGAGGCTGACCATCGCCGTCGACATCACGGCCAAGCCCAAAATGCCGGGCATCAAAAAGTCGATTTTGTTTTCACTCTCAGTTGTCAAAAAATCAGTTTGTGAAAAAAAGATTAAAAGTATTACTGGTACTACAACCAGCAGCAACAACTGTTCGCCGTTGCGAGCCATCACGGTTAGTTCTTGGCGCAGTTGTGAACGAAAAATTTTCATTGCGCTTCTCGTGATCTAGATATAGCTGCATTGCTCGACAGGTCGCGAAAAATATCTTCAAGAGTTTGATTGGTGCCAGCCGAACCACGCAGTTCAATTAGTGGCGCGTTGGCAAGTAGATTGCCGTCTTGAAACATCAACACATGGTCGGCGACTCGTTGTGCTTCGTCGAGTTCGTGAGTCGCCATGACCACCGCACAACCATTATCAGCCAGTCGTCGCACGATGCCCCGAATCAAGTCTCGGCCGAAAATGTCGACACCCGAAGTAGGTTCATCCAAAAAAGCAACTCGAGGTTTTGCTGCGAGTGCCAGCGCCAGTGACAACCGTTGTTTTTCGCCTCCCGAAAGTTTGCGCCACGATGTTTTCTCTTGCCGAGTCAGATCGACCATTTCGAGCAATTCGCCGGCGGTTGTGCGGTTGCCGTAAAGATTGCAATAGTGCTGGGCGACTTCAAACACTCGTGCGCTCGGGTAGACCCCACCGTCTTGCAACATCACACCAATTTGCGAATTAATTTTATGTCGATCTTTTTTGGGATCAAGCCCGAGCACGCTGACCTTGCCGCTCGTGGCCGTGCGCACCCCGCTGCAGACTTCCATCGTGCTGGTTTTTCCGGCGCCATTGGGGCCGATCACGACGGTTACTTCGCCGTGCTTGGCGTCGAATGAAATATTGTTGACGGCACGCAATTGTTTGTAGTCAACGACAAGATCGCGCACGCTGATTGCGACTTCATGCGACTGGCCAGACAAATTCATCACCATTACAGTACGCAATTCACAGGACTTCACCGACATCTAACGGCTAATCTGACTGTGTGATTGATGTCCGACTCCTTCGCTCAGAGCCCGATGCCGTAAAAGCGGCGATGGCTCGTCGGGCCAAGCCGGCAATCCTCGAAGAACTTGACCATGCCCAGCGACTTGATGCCAGATTGCGTGACATCACCGTTGAGCGAGATTCGAATCGGGCGCAGATCAACAGCATTTCAAAGGATGTGGCAACTGCGCGGCGCGCGAAAGACGATGTGGGTGCCGAGAAATTGATGCAAAGCAGCCGCGAACTTGGCGAGTCTGAAAAAGTTTTGGCTAGCGAATTTGATCAAGTTAGTTCTGCGTTGCGCGAAGTGTTGTTGCGCGTGCCGAATATCCCGCACGCGCAAGTCAGCGCGGGCAACAACCACGAAGACAACAAAGTTGTCAAAGGTCCGTTGCAGATGCCGGCGAAATTCGCCGATTATCAACGCGTACCCCATTGGGAGACCGGTTCTGCACTCGGAATTTTAGACAATGAGCGAGCCAGCAAAATTAGTGGCTCGATGTTCACGATGCAGCGTGGTCTTGGCGCAACGATGGTTCGGGCATTGTGTCAACTTGCACTTGATCGCAATGCCGACGCGTTCGAAGAGGTTCGTCCGCCAAGTTTGGTCTTGACCAGCACGCTTACGGCAACGGGTCAGTTGCCAAAATTCGCCGACGATGCGTTCTCGATTGAACGCGATGACCTGTGGTGTATACCGACTGCAGAAGTGCCACTCACGAGTTTGCATGCCGGCGAAATTCTTAAAGCCGAAGAATTGCCGCTGCGCTATATGGCGCATACTTCATGTTTTCGTCGCGAAGCCGGCTCGGCGGGGCGTGACACGCGTGGCATGTTGCGCACGCACGAGTTTGACAAAGTCGAAATTCTTGCGGTCACGACACCACAACAAGCACCTGAAATGCTTGTTGAACTCACGAATCGAGTTGAAGCGACGATTGCCGCGCTCGGTTTGCCGTATCGCGTGCTTGAAATTTGCACGGGCGACCTTGGTCAGTCGCATCACCGCAGTTTTGATGTCGAGGTTTATGCGCCTGGCTGCGATCAGTGGCTTGAAGTCAGTTCGATCAGTTGGTTCAGTGATTATCAAGCGCGCCGTGCTGATATTCGGTTCAAGCAGTCTGGCGTCAAGGGCAGCGAAATTGCTCACACACTCAATGCATCGGCGCTTGCAGTGCCCCGAGTTTGGGCGGCGATTCTTGAAAACTGTCGACAGGCTGACGGCTCAGTCGCGATACCCGAAGTTCTGCAACCATATATGCGGGGCGCAAAAGTAATTTCAACCAGTTCACAAGCCAAGCCATGAGTTTGCGTGATCGTCGCGTGCAATACGAGACCGCTGGTTTAGATCGCGGTGATCTAGATACAGATCCGATTGTCCAGTGGCATGCGTGGTACGACCAGGCTGCAAGTGCTGGTGTCGCCGAGCCAAATGCAATGTCGGTTGCGACAGTTGATCAACACTCTGCACCAGATTCGCGAGTGGTGTTGGCACGAGCAGTTGACGCCAGGGGCTTTGTGTTCTACACGAACTACGACTCAGTAAAAAGCCGGCAACTTTTGGTTAATCCTGTTGCGAGTGCAGTGTTTGCCTGGCTTGATTTGCATCGTCAAGTTCGGGTGCGTGGCACGGTGCAGCGAATTTCAGATCATGAGAGTGACGAATATTTCGCCTCTCGGCCTCGCGAGTCGCAGATCGGTGCGTGGGCCTCACCACAGTCGCAACCGATAGCCGATCGAACAATCATTGAGACTCGGCTGGCCGAGTTTCGCGCCAAATTTGACAATCAAGACGTGCCTCGGCCCGCCAATTGGGGTGGCTGGTGTTTGGCGCCAGACTCAATCGAGTTTTGGCAGGGCCGCCCAAGCCGGTTGCACGATCGATTTGTTTATGATCTTGACACGACTACGAAAAAATGGAAAATTCAACGGCTCGCACCGTAAAAAATTATTTTGCGAGCGGCCAATTCTTGGCTGTAGTTACGAGTGCTTCGATCAATGACTCAGTGTGTGGCGTTAGACCGTCGCCTTGCCAGTCTTTCCAAAATCGACCGATACCACGCACTCGGGGCGGCAATTCGACCTGCACACCGCCGAGTCGCGGCAAATTGACGGGGTTGTCATCGTGTAGCCCGCGCAAATCAACCGGAATCGTTTCGAGATCGTCACAAATTTCGTAACCCGGCAGTGCTTGTTTGAGATGTGTCGATAGATGACTCGCCAGATGACGGTTTCTGCCGCCGAGCAACAGCGAAGTGAAGTAGCCGTCGCGTCCAAAACCGTGCACGGTGATCACGACATCCACATGTTCAACGAAACTTTTTAGTGAATTAGAAAATGTCGGCGATACCTCGTGCGATGGGACATGCCATTTCAGACCACGAGGCTGATGTACCCCGTAATATGACGCCCCGGATTGTTGCGCGGCGCTCTGAGCAATGACATCGGTCAAGTGCTCGAGACCGCCACCGTGATAGGCCATGAAGCCAAACTTGTTGCGTAATTCGAGAACTTCTTGCACCTCTGGGTGGGCGAGCAATTTGGCGAACATCATAACTTTGCAACCACTTTACGACGACTCAAGACGATTGCAGTAGCAACGATTATTGACAGCACAATCGCCAAACGAATCGCGCCTTGTTGTTGCAAGAAAGATGCAACCCGTGTTTGCCAGCGTTCGATTCGGGCAACAAAACTTGAGGATTTTTCTTCACTGATTGCGGCATACCAATAGAGCACTAAATAGGCCCCGGTCAGGGTCACAAAGAATGCGCCAAGCCGTTGAACGATGTGTAATTTATTTTTGATCACCGTGACGAGACCTGTTTTAGCAAACGCCAAACTCACGGTTAGCGCAACGACCAACATCGCCATACCCAGTCCATAAAGCAAAATACTGAGCACGCCCGAGACAAAACCGTTCAGGGCAATCGAGCCAAATACAGCCGTCGTCAAAAAGCCGATTGTGCAACCGATCGATGCCACCGCATATGCAATGCCGTAAATAACTGTCGCGCGAAAAGTTTTCGTTTGCACGCCGCCTATTTCTGGTGTAGCAAATTTGGGTGTCCAACCCGTCAGCATGCGTACACCACCAATAACTAGAACGACGCCGATCGCCAGGGATGCATATTTCGCGTTAAGTTCAATCCACTGTGTGAACAATCGTGAGATCACACCGATGACGAAAAATATCCCGAGAAAGCCGATTGAGATTCCCAAACTGACAAGAAGCGCTCGCCGCAGTCGCTCACTCGTCGTTAAGTTTGGTTCTTCGCGAGTGCCGAGAAAAAAAATCAAATATGTCGGCAACAACACAAAGCCGCACGGGTTGACAGCCGCCAACACACCCAGCACAAACGAGTAGGCAAAGTTGCCTTCAATAGCCAAAATCATTTCAACAACTCTTTCACGAGTTCGTCAAGTTTGCGTGCACTTATTTCGCCTGCGACCTGGTCGATGATTACGCCTTGCGCATCAACAGTCAAAGTCACTGGCGCGGTGGCGATGCCCAACTTAGAAATGAATTGGCCGTTTGTGTCGAGCAGCAATTCGAACTCGACGCCATATTGTGCGGCGAATTCTTTGGCGACGCTTGCCGAGTCTTTGATGTTGACACCAACAAACCGAACTTGATCAAGATATTGCGCGGCGGCGCTGGCTAGCACAGGCAGTTCGCGACGACACGGCTCGCAGGTCGAATACCAAATATTGATGATTATTGGCGCACCAGTCAAGGTTTGAGTAGAAATTTTTTCGCCCGTGAGGGTCGTTAAATCAACTTTGGGCAGTTGTTGACCGGTGAGTTCGGTGTTGATCGCAATGCCATCACTGGACAAGACGACGGAATTCGACAAGTTGTAACTCGGTGTTGTTTCGGGGGCGATTGCTCTGGCGATAATTATTCCAAAAAAAATTATTCCAAAAGTGATTGCAAGTTGTTTAGTAATACGAGTTCTGGCAGGCACGAAAGCAGGCTACCGACTGCTTTTTGTACCCACCAGAACACGCACTTTTAGCGCAGTTAAGCAACCCAGTGCTCGGGGAGGGGCACCTCTGTGATTGTTAACACCGCGTGAGACTTGGTTACGGGTCGACCGCGTGGTCGCTTTGTCGTGCGAATGCGACCTTCTTCGATTAGTTCGCCGCCCCACACGCCCCATGGTTCGCTGCGCGCGAGTGCGCCAGCGAGACAATCGGCCTTGCTAGTGCAACGCGCACAAATCGCTTTGGCACGCGCCATGTCGACGAACTCTTCCGAGAAGAACAAATATGACAGTGTTCCGTTGCCGTCGTTGCAGCGCATCGCGGACAGTACGAATTCTGGTTTGTCATCGATAGCGAGTTTAAAGTTTTCGCCCGCATAGGGTTCGGTGATTTGTGTGTCTAACAGTGTCATTTCTTTTCCTTTCGTTGGTTGTGGTTGCTTATTGTTTGATTTAGCCAAGTTGGCTTCACGCCAGAAAAACAAAAAGACCGCCGGGTTTTCACCCGACGGTCTCGTGGATCTCTCCGACGTGAAATCTATTTACGTCGTAAGCCCCTCGAGATGTCGGGCCGGTTGTTTGGTTGAATAATCAACG
>CAMDEC010000041.1 GCA_945893395.1 Bifidobacterium breve | reverse complement strand
GCTATGTCTCAACCATCGCTGGGTGTCCATTTGAAGGCAGTATCAACATTGAAACTGTGGTCAAAATCACAAAAAAATTAATTGACTTGGGATGTTACGAAGTCAGTTTAGGAGACACCATAGGTGTTGCAACTCCAAAAAAAACACGAGAAATTATTTCTGCTGTTGCGGGAGAAGTTGATGTAAACAAATTAGCTTTTCATGGTCATGACACGTATGGCATGGGAATAGCCAATGCGATTGAAGCAATCAATTGTGGGCTGAAAGTTATTGATTCGTCGCTGGGTGGACTCGGAGGGTGCCCGTTCGCGGGCAAAGCCGCACGGGGAAATTTGGCGACAGAAGATTTGGTCTATGCACTCGGATCTGATGAATTAGATGGCAATATAGACATTGTAAAATTAGTCGCTACATCTTGGTGGCTCGCTGAATTTACCGGTCACTCCCCACATTCATTGGTGGCGAATGCAATGCGAGGCCTGTAAACAAGACTTAAATTAAAACTTCATGCAAATTTTAACATTCACTCAGTATTGCGCTCAGTCCATATTTTTTTATTGATGCAAAGATAAAGTAATTATGATTATCGGACAAAATTGTTGCCCGTGTCAGAGTCATAATTGTTTTGAAATAGCGTTGGAAATAAAAACCCTACTGCGGTAGCAAACCAGATCACCAAAACACATCAAACTCGCACTTCACCGCTTAATTAGTAGCCACTAACCTCATTCAGTTAACAGGTAGCGTTAGGTGTCTACTGGGCCCCATCGTCTAGTGGACTAGGACACCACCCTCTCAAGGTGGCGGCACGGGTTCGAATCCCGTTGGGGCTGCCAATGAAAAAACTTGCACTAACAACTCGGGATTAGGCCGAGCTGTCAAAAATCGGCGTCCACCCGAGCAACGCTCAAGTGGACGCCAATTCTGTAATTTATTCCGGTGAAGTCGCTTTATATTCCGAGGTCTGAATACATCGACTGGTCAACAATTACTGCCGACGGATTCTGTTGAATCTTCGCCCAAAGAGCCTGCCACTCTGTGTTGCTGCTAATCGAGTCCGAAAACTTGCCCCACTTTTCGCCACTTTCAAATATCATCATGTAGGTGATGGTGCCAGAGTTTCCGCCGCTAATAGTTTGGGTCACCCAAACTTGTGTGGCGCCCATCTTGAGATGCAGTTTCTTCGCCTCTGCACAGTTAGCTATAAAGTCCGCACCCCGCCCTGGATTAACTCGCCAAGTCGTCACATGTGATGTCATTGCCATTACATTCCCCTTTTCTGTTGTTATTGGAAATCCCAACAATATTCAGGCAGGGGAGATTGAATCAAATCGGACCTGGTAGCACCAGCAGTGGGGCAATGACGGCCTGACATTTTCGTGCTTTATCTGAAGAAAAATCATTGGCCGTTCTTTGGTCGTTCGATAACCGATACTTATTGTGTATCGCCGAATGACAATAATGAAACTAGTGGCCTCGCCAGACATTTGAAGGAGACAAATATGATTTCGAGTAGTTCGCCAGATGATATTAAAGACACGTTAAGAAGAACGGGAATTGGTCGTGCAGTTCGAGACTCCTTAGAGAATTGGTCTTGGTCAAATTGGGTATATCTGATTGGTGCCATTGCTGTGTTGGGGTTTGTTCTCCAACTTTTTTGGCAGAAACGAAAAAAAGCATCAAAGATTTAGCGATAGCGATATACAGTGTCAAATAATGGATCTCAAAAACAAAACCGTTCTAGTGACTGGAGCATCACGCGGAATCGGCGAGGCAATCGCGATTGAGATGTCACGTGCGGGAGCAAAGATAATCGGTGTAGCCCGCGATATTCAACGATTAGAACAAGCCATGAAACCTATTGGTGGGATCCCAGTTTGTTGTGATTTGTCTGATTTGATTGCAGTTTCAACGCTAATTGAAAAAATTGAATCTCAACATGGGCCAATAGATGTTCTAATAAACAACGCGGGCGTTGACCATACTGGATTATTACAAGATGCAACAAGCGACGATATACGCCAGGTAATTGTCACTAACCAAATCTCTCCGATTGATTTAACACGTCAAGTTCTGATTGGAATGAGGCGACGGCAAATTGGTCATGTGGTCAATATCTCTTCCCTTGCTGCAAGTGGTGGTTTCAGTGGTATGACTCTTTATTCATCCTCAAAATCAGGACTCTCGGGCTTTCATCGAGTATTACGCCACGAACTAAGTGGCACACCTATCGGCATGACGCTGGTTGAGATCGGTCCAATACCAACAGACATGTTGAGTGGCGTCTACCGAGTTGAGACAACGTTCAAGATGTTTAGGCGACTTCAGAAATTACAATTGTTGCCAGAGGTTTCTCGTGAGCGTGTCGCTCGCAATGTTAGACGGGCGATTGAAAATGGTCGTCAACATGTTTGCCTGCCACTTCGTGGAAAAATCTACCCAATTCTTAGTGGCGCGCCACAAAAAATTGTTGACGTCATCATGTCTACAATCCCCCGTTAGTACTTGTGTCGGCGAAACCTAGTTTCCAGTCAGACTCTCAAGGTGGCGACACGGGTTCGAATCCCGTTGGGGCTGCCAATCTATTAATGCTATGAATTTTGCGCTATTTGCAGATCGCGATGTCGCCGACGGCGATGTCGCCAGGCTGAGTGACCAAACAATAAACACGACTCACTGCACCGAGTTCGTGTGATAGACGTTGGTAATCGCCGTCGCTGAACCAGCGCGCGTTTTTCTTGCACGGAATTGCGTATGCCGTGATTTGTGTTTTTACCGAACCGAATTCAAGCGTCGCACCGGGGCGAACTTTCGCCCAATCAAGTTGACTGACAGTGATGTTTTCGCCAGCGCTGCCGCGAGCAATCGGGTGACCAGCATTCGCATGGTGGGCGATTACTTCGTCGCTCCAAATGCAAAGTGCTTGCCATGGGCGACCGTGGTGGGTGCGCGCCATTTGGCGATCGCCGTCTAAGCCGTCGTAGTTAACCATGCCGCGCGCGATCGAAGTCTTCGGCACGCTGTTGGTTGAGACTTGAATGCCGACGACCGTACCGGTTTTCGAAGTCGGCGTGTCGTGATTGTTGGGTTCGTGAAGTTTCGCCAAGATCGGCCACAAGTTGCCGAGCCACATAGCGAGTTTTTGTGGTTCAATCTCGTCGATTTTGGATGCCGCCGACTCACCAAGTTGTTCGAGTCTCGCGCCAAGTTCGTGTTCGAAGTTCTTGTCGCGCAGCCCCATGAGCGACTCGAGGCTTTGTGCGAGTTCGGCGCCGACTGAGGCGACGCGATTCGGGTCGCGCTTGATATCGTGCATGTGATGTCGCCACAGTGAGCCGACACTCAGCAATGTGCGGTGCGCGTCGGTGCCCGAATATTTATAGTTGCCGACGATGATTGCTGGTTTAGCCATGTTTCGTTGCTAAAACTTGTCGCCGACTAGATCGGGAATCATTTTGAGGCTCTCGTAATCGGCAGGTTTGTTATAGATGTATGCCGAGAGGCGCACAAATGTTGCGTCGCCGGGCGAGACGATCACAGTTTCAGTTTTGAATTCTTGACTGATCTTCAGCGTGAGTGCGTCGCCCTGTCGTTTGGTGAGTTGTTTTTTGAGGGGCAGGCGAACGAGGCGCATCCACGGGCATGACATTTCGGCTGGCACGACTGGTTCGGTGCCCCAATGATCGTGCAACATCGTTGCTACGTCGTCGAGAACTTTGCGATTATGTGCGTTGAGTTTGTCGGCACCGATTGATTCGTGAAATTTAATTGCGTGTGGTGTCGCAAGATAGCTCGAATAATCATCGGTGCCTTGAGCGAAAAACGATTTTGGAAACCCAGCTTCGAAATCCCATGATGGCGCGAGAGGCACCATCTGACTCGCAACTTCGCCCGTGCGACAAACAATGCCCGCAGACGCGCGCGGAGCACATATCCATTTATGAAAGTTGCCAACCCACACATCGAAATCTGTCGGCACTGCGGGGGTCAACATGCCAGGCCCGTGCGCACCGTCGATCACGACTCGGGCTTGCGGGGCGACGCGGCGAATCGTGCGCACGATTTGATCGATAGGCAACAGCAACGCCGTCTCAGAAGTGATTTGGTCAAGCACCACGAGATTTGTTTCATTCGTCAGCGCAGCAAAAACGCTGTCGGCGATGTCGTCTGCGGTTTGCGCGCCACTTGCGAAGTCAATTTCGGCGATGCGCAGAGTGCCTTGCGTGCGTCGGGCGATTTCAGCTAGGCCGTTCAACACGCCACCATAGCCAAGACTTGTGGCGACGATTTGTGAGCGCGGTTTTGTGATCAGCGCACTGGCGGCGGTGATCACACCTTGCGATGCGTTAGGCACGAATGCAAAAAGTTCGGGCGTGGTGCCAAGCCACTCGGCAACGAACGCGCGTGCTTCGTCGTGCAGTCTTGGCAGGGTGGTGCGTGTAAAAAGATTTGGATTACTCTCATCGAGCGCTTGAATCTCGCGCTGAGCCTCAGCGACGACTTTTGGCACCGAGCCAAATGACCCGTGATTTAAATATGCGACACGCGGGTCAAGACTGAATTGCTCGCGATACTGATTCACCCCCGAGATGCTAATTGCTCGCTTTGATTAGTTTTGCGGGCCGCGCACAAGTTTGCCCGGTAGTTCGCCAGTGAACTCGTCGTTGTCGACTGTTTGCACGCCATTGACCAGCGTCGCGCGATATCCATGTGCAGTTTGCACGAGTCGACGACCACTCGCCGGCAAGTCAAACACAACTTTTGGATTATCAAAACCCAGCGATTCAAAGTCGATCACATTGATGTCGGCGCGCAATCCTGGCACGATCGCGCCACGATCATGCAGACCATGCAGTTCGGCGGTGTCACGAGTTTGACGCTTGACCATTTGTTCGAGCGGCAGTCGTGGCCCGCGCTCACGGTCGCGCACCCAGTGAGTCAACAAAAAAGTCGGCATTCCGCCGTCGCAGATCACACCACAGTGGGCACCCGCATCGCTCAACCCATTGCGCGTGTTCGGATGCTGCAACAACTCGTGCGTCATTGAAAGATCGCCATAGGCATAATTTAAAAATGGACGATAGATCATGCCCGTGCCGCCGTTCGCGAGCAAATGATCGACGACGACTTCAAATGGTTTGACGCCGGTGCGAGCAGAAATGCCCGCGACAGATTGTTCGAAAGTCGGCTCATAGTCAATGGTCTCCGAAGTAATCGGGAACATCGTCTGAAAATTGTCGCCAACAAACTGATGAAAGAATTTGTGCGACGGCTGCTCGTCGAGAATTTGCTGTTTGCGTTGCGGCTCGCTAAGCGCTGCTGCTCGCTGGGCGATCGGCAGATGCGCAACCTCGCGATATGCCTTGTGCATTATCAGCGGATGAATCGTGCCCTGCAAAAACATAATCAACCCGATGCTTCGCCCGGCAACCTGTGCTTCAATTCGCTCGCCAAGTTTTGCCGACTCTTCAATCAATTCGAGCGTCTCGCGCCACAACTCCGGATCATCAGCAGGCTGATTTAAATTGATGCTCATCTTCACGCCGGTGCGTCGAGTTAGTTCGCGCATCCATTGCCACTCTTCACCCGGCACGCGCCAATGTTCGGCCGCCATTTGAAAAATGCCGTGACCCGCGCGACGAATCGCATCGGCGATGCCATACAACTCGTCTGGTTTTGCACTCGTGCCCGGCACGAACGCACCGTTTTTGCTTTTATGCAGCGATGTTCGCGATGTTGAAAACCCGAGTGCACCAGCCAACAGAGCCTGCTCGGTCAACATCGCCATCTGTTCGATGTCGTAGGCATTTGCATCTTCGTTGTTCGCCCCACGTTCACCCATGACAAATGCGCGCAACGCACCGTGACCAATCTGTGCACCGAGATCTAAGACGCGAGGTTTTCTCGCGAGTGCATCTAAATATTCGGGAAACGACTGCCACTCCCAATTAATGCCCTCTGTCATCGCCGCACCAGGAATATCTTCGACGCCCTCCATCAGTTCAATCAACCATTCGTGTCTGTCAGGTTGTGCAGGCGCAAAACCGACGCCGCAGTTGCCCATCACCGCCGTCGTCACACCGTGCCAACTGCTCGGTGTCAACCATGGATCCCAAGTTGCTTGCGCGTCGTAATGCGTGTGCACGTCAACCCAACCCGGCGCCACGAGCATCGTGTCGGCGTTGATCACATGCGATGCATGAGCAGTGGATGCTTTGAGCGCGCCAGTAACTTCAACGATGCGACCATCTTTTATCACGATGTCGGCCGGCCGTTGCGGTGCCCCAGTGCCATCAACCAGCGACGCGTCGCGAATAACCGTGGTGGCCATAACGCAAGCCTAGATGTACAACTAGCATCTAATACGAGGGGCAATTTGGAAATCAACAATGCGTTTGAAGTTAAAGCGCCGATTGATGTTGCTTGGCAGACGCTGACAGATTTGGCGCGTATCGCGCCGTGCTTGCCTGGTGCGACATTGACCAGCATTGAAGGCGACGTGTATAAGGGACATGTAACCGTCAAAGTTGGTCCGATCGTGGCCAAGTTCGGGGGTCAAGCGATCTTTCAAGAACGCAACGACAGTGCTCATCGCGCCGTGTTGAAAGGTGAGGGTCGGGACACCACTGGCAAGGGCAACGCTTCGGCGATTATCACGGCGCAACTTGAAGTCGTTGATGCATTGACGACCCGATGCACTGTGAATACTGATCTCACGATCACGGGAAAGATTGCACAGTTCGGTCGCGGTGCGCTGGCCGATGTCAGCGACAAATTATTAAAACAGTTTGTTGTCAATCTTGAGGCGACGGTGCTGGGGCAAGAAGTTGGTAATGCGACGAGTTCGACAGCCACGGGTAGTGCGGGTGCAAATTCTGCTGTGACCGCAAGTTCGACCAGCGCTCAGCAAGCGAACACTGGCGCTCCAGTTGAAAACGCGCCGCTGAATTTGTTGGGCTCGACAGGTTTGTCTCTGGCGATGCCGATTCTGAAGCGTATTTTGCCCGTGCTTGCTGTCATCGCGGTAATCGTCTGGTTTGTGCTTCTCTAAAAACTCGCGAACACTAAAAGTTATTTAGGCAGGTAGGCGAGTGTCGCGTCGTGGAGCAGCGAGTTTGAACTGATCAGCGTGTTGGCGCGCCAGTTGTTTTCGCCGAGCCGATCAGAGCACTGACCACCCGCGCGTTGAACAATTGGCACGAGTGCAGCAATGTCGTAAGGTGCCAAGCCGACATTGTCAATAGCCACATCAACTGCACCTTGGGCCACGAGCATGTGTTGCCAAAAATCGCCGTAACCGCGCACGCGCGAGACATCGCACCGTAATTTGGCGAGTGATTCTCCTGCGCCGAGATCATCCCACTTCTTATTCGTAGTGATGCTCAAACTTGCGCGACGCAACTCGTCAATATTGCTGACGCTGATTTTCGAGCCATTAAAAAACGCGTCGCTCTTGATATGTGCCCACCAACGCATGTTCATCGCCGGCGCAGAGACAACACCAAGCACGGGCACATTGTCGCACACGAGTGCAATCAATGACGCCCACACCGGCACACCGCGCACAAAATTGCTCGTGCCATCAATCGGATCAATCACCCACTGAAACTTCGCATCGGCGGGGCCGACTATGCCGTGCTCTTCTCCGTAAACGCTGTGCTCGGGTCGCTCAAGGCGCAAAATATTTGTGATCGCAGTTTCAGTGGCACGATCAATTTCGGTGACTTCACTTTTGTCGGCTTTGCGCATCACCGAAAAACTCCGCGAATTAAAACCGGCAAGACTCACAGCATCGGCGGCGTCAGCAACACGCAACGCGAGCGACAAATCACGATCGAGCGAAACTTGGCTCATCGTGGTAGCACCTAAATTATTTTGGCTTGACTGTCGCCAGGTCACTAAGCGTTGTTGCAAGCGACTCGGCATCAAGCCCCAGTTGCTTGAGAATCGCGGCAGGCTTGGCTTGTGGTATGAACTTCGTCGGCAAACCCAGCACTTCAACCCGCGGATGAACCGAGCCCTCAGCATTGGTCACCAAATCGGCAAGCATCATGCCTACGCCGCCGTCACGAATGCCGTCTTCAATTGTTACGACGACACAGTGTCGAGCCGCATCGGCGATCATCAATTCGTCGGCAGGCACGCAACTGCGAACATCGTAAAGAGTTATCTCGATGCCACGACTGGCAAGTGCATCAACGGCGCTTTCGGCGGCGGCGACCATTTTGCCGATTGCCAATACGCAGACATTGGGCACCGATGAATTGCGCAACTTACGCGCATGCAAGCCCGAGCCAACTTCGCGATCGCCAACCGAGCGCGCCAAACCTTTCGGATATCGAATCGCAACAGGGCCCGTGTCGGCGAGCGAAATTGCATCTTCAAGCATTTGTGCCAGATCTTGCGCACTCGACGGCGCAAGCAACCGCATGCCCGGCACCTTTGACAACAGCGCCATATCGAAAATGCCGTTGTGGCTTGGTCCATCGTCACCAGTGATGCCAGAGCGGTCGAGGCAGAACACAACCGGCAAACGGTGCAGTGCAACATCATAAACAAGTTGGTCCCAGGCGCGATTTAAAAAAGTCGAATACAAAGCGACGATCGGTCGCAAGCCGCCCATCGCCATGCCGGCAGCCGCGGTGACTGCGTGTTGCTCGGCGATGCCGACATCGATAAATCTTTCTGGGAACCGCGCCTGAAACGGCAACAAACCAGTTGGCCCGGGCATCGCCGCAGTGATCGCGATGATTCGCGAATCTTGTTCGGCGATCTTGATAATTGAATCAGCGAATGCTTGGGTGTAGCCAGTTGGTGCAGATTTTGGTGGACCAGTAACCGGGTCGAACACCGGGGCGTCGTGGAGATTTTTTTCGTCGTCGTCTTCGGCGGGCGGGTATCCACGACCTTTTTGAGTGATCACATGAATAACGAGCGGGCCTTCTTCGACGCGTTGTGACGCCGACTTAAGCGCATACTCAAGCGCTTCTTGATCGTGACCGTCAATTGGTCCGATATAACGCACACCGAGCGCTTCGAAAAATGCGGTGGGCTGCAAATATTCACGGATGCCGGCCTTGAATGCTTCGATGCCGCGCTCGGCTTGCGGGCCGACGACGGGCAAGTCGTACAAAAACTTCTCAAGTTTGCGTTGACGACGAACGTAAACGGGGTTGAGTCTGATGTCGGTGAGCGCACGCGAAAGCATCTTTGTGATTTTGTCTTGTGGTCGCGGCAGTTCACCTGTTTCATCGAGCGCACTCGGCGCCGTGTTGATATTTTTCGGACTCGTAACATTTGAAATTGTCGGCGCATAAGAGCGACCGTTGTCGTTGAGCACGATGATCACTCGACGCCGTGAGTGACCGAGATTGTTCAGTGCTTCATATGCCATGCCGCCGGTCAATGAGCCATCGCCAATCACGGCGACGATATGGCGGTGGTCTGGCTTCGGGTTTTGATCGCGCGCAACTGCTAATCCGTATGCATAACTCAGAACAGTTGAAGCGTGACTGTTTTCGATGAAGTCGTGCACGCTTTCTTCGCGGCTCGGATAGCCCGAGATGCCGCCAGCTTGACGCAGGTTGTTGAACCCGCCGCGACGACCAGTAACAATTTTGTGTACATACGACTGGTGGCCCGTGTCCCACAAAATCGCGTCGCGCGGTGATTCAAAGACTCTGTGCAGTGCCAGCGTCAATTCGACGGCACCAAGATTCGAACCAAGGTGTCCGCTGTTTTTGGCAACCGAGTCGACGATGAATTCGCGAATTTCGCCCGACAACTCGGCGAGTTGTTCGTAGCTCAACCTTGCGAGATCGCTCGGTTGGCGGATATCTGAAAGCGCCATAGCGCCTACAACGCTAGCCCCGCACGCTGGGATGGTTCTCAGTGAGTTTGGTTACCAGTCGCCGATGATTCCAGTAATGGATTTCGGTGCCAATGAAATATGCCACAGCGAATGCCAGAATTCCACCGATGGCGTCGATCCAAAAGTGATTGCCTGTGACGATGATGCAGAATGTCGAGACAACTGGATAGAGCAGAAGTGCGAGACGCATCCACAATTTTCGTGCTATCGGCCACAACCCGAATGCGCACCAAGTTGCCCAGCCGATGTGCAGCGACGGCATCGCGGCATATTGATTGGATACTTTGCTGCCAGCACCGCGATCAAACGCCCATGGCCCGCCATATTCTCGAATCGTGTCGACGAATCCGAAATTTTCAGCGTCGTTGAAATTTCGATATTCACTTTCGATGCATGCCGCACCATAACCTTCTTCGGGGCATGGTGCGTCGAGCAATCGTGGTGGCATCAGCGGAAAAAGTGAAAAGCCGATGATCGCCAGCGCCGTCATCACCGCGAGCGTGTTTCTCCACTGACCAAAAATGCTTGGGCGAAGTTTGTAGAGTGCGACGAAAACGCCGAGTGTTACAAAAAAATGTGCGGTGCCATAAAACACATTCATCGTCTCAATGAACCAGACATGTGGCAAGAACCAATCTTGCAGAGTTTCTTCGTGATACAAACCGATCCATCTTTCGAATCGAACAACTCGAATCGCGTTTGTGAACGCGTGGTTCGGCACCGAAACACCTTCAACCAGAGTCGAACCGAATTGATTGCGAATTAGCGTGTAGGCCGAATAGAAAATGCCGACGATCAGAACTTCCTTCCACCAAATCATGCGGTGTTCGAAGTCGATTGGCAATGCGGGGCGACGCCCAGACTTCTGCTCGGTGCTTGTGCCCGTGTTGTCCACGTATAAATATTACGGCTGCACAACAAGTTGCTACGAGGCATACGCGCCTAGGCTGGGAAAATGACAAAAATCCAAACAGTAGAACCACTTGTTGCACCCGATGTTTTAGAGCGAGTGCTGGCCAAGGGTCGCAGCACAGGTGCCGAGTTTTCTGAGATCTATATAGAGGACAAACGCTCGACTTCGGCCGGCCTTGATGACGGCAAAGTCGAGCAAGTCACCTCGGGGCGCGATCGCGGTGCCGGCATTCGGGTCGTCTCTGGTGAGACCACGGGTTTTGCTCACACTTCAGATTTGTCAGAGCGCGGTTTATTGGCGGCAGCACAGGCTGCGGCACTTGCTGCAAAACAGGGTGATGGTGGCGTACATAAGGTGCAACTTGGTGATGTTTTGCGTCATTCGGTGAACACGGTAAAACTTTCGCCCGACGCCGTTGAAAAGTCGCGCAAAGTCGAATTACTCAAGCGAGTTGATGCAGCGGCGCGTGCGGTTAACGCTTCGATCGTGCAAGTTTCGGCTGGCTACGGCGACTCGCGCAAGCGAATTTTGATCGCCAACAGCAACGGCGTATTTAGCGCCGACGAACAAGTGCGCACCCTGTTGCGAGTCAGCGTTGTCGCCACGGGCGATGGTGGCATGCAAACCGGTTACGACTCACTCGGTCACACGATTGGTTTCGAAATGTTTGACGAAAATGATGTCGAAGAGTTGGCGATTCGTGCGGCGAAACAGGCAGTGACGAAACTTTCGGCACGACCTGCACCATCGGGCGCGATGCCAGTTGTGATCAAGCGCGGCAGCGGTGGCGTTTTATTTCACGAAGCGTGCGGTCACGGTCTCGAAGCCGACCTTGTTGGCAAAAGTGCAAGCGTTTATCGCGGCAAGATGGGCGAACTTGTTGCATCACCATTAGTCACGCTCGTCGACGACGGCACGATGACTGCAGAGTGGGGCGCGATCGGTATCGACGACGAGGGTCATCCGTCGCAGCGCAACACACTGATCAAAGACGGCGTACTCACCGACTATATGTGGGACTTCCTGCGTGCGCGCAAAGAAAGTCGCGCGCAAAGTGGCAACGGTCGGCGTCAGAGTTATCAACACTTGCCGATGGTGCGAATGACAAATACTTTCGTGCTCAACGGCAAAGAAGACCCCGATGACATCGTGCGTGACACGAAGCAGGGTGTCTATATCGCCAAACTTGGTGGCGGACAAGTCGACACAGCGAGCGGCGATTTCGTGTTCGGCATGACCGAGGCTTACTTGATCGAAAACGGCGAGATCACCGAACCATTGCGTGAAAGCAATTTGATCGGCAACGGACCCGAAGTTTTGAAAGATATCGACCTGCTCGGCAACGATTTTGCGATGGGTAACCCCGGCACTTGCGGCAAAGACGGCCAAGGCGTGCCAGTGGGTGACGGTCAACCGACGTTGCGCGTACGATCGCTGACGATTGGTGGCACCGCAGCATGAGTGTTGGTGTGCCAGAGTTGCAATCTCTTGCCGACTCGGTTGTTGAGCAAGCCAAACCTGGCGAACATATCGAGGCGTATGTTTCGCGTGGCGGAGAAACTTCAGTGCGTGTCTATGAAGGCGAACTCGAGCACTTTGTTTCGGCTCAAAGCGAGGGCGTTGGCATTCGCATCATTAAAGACGGTCGCACGGGTTTTGCGTATGCGGGCACACTCGAACCGTCGGCGATCGCCGAAGTTCTGGCTGAGGCCCGCGACAACATTCAGTTCGGCACGGTTGATCAGTGGGCGGGTCTAGCCGAGCCAGACGGCGTGGCGCAGATTCCACAAAAGTTTTGGGACGAAGAACTCGCAAACTATCCAACCGATAAAAAAATTGAAATCACCAAAGAACTAGAAAAACTAACGCTCGCCGCCGATGCACGAGTGCGCGCGGAGCAGTCAAATTATGAAGACGGCTGGGCAGAAACTGCCGTCTCGACGACCACGGGCATTCGCGAAAGCGGACGAGGCAACTCGTGCTACGTCTCGGTGGCGACCTTGGCAGACGATGGCGACGAGGCACAAACAGGTTTTGGCTTTTCGGTTGGTGACTCGCCAAAAGAATTTGACCTCAAAAAAGCGGCGCGCGAGGCAGCCGATCGCGCAACTCGTTTGCTTGGTGCGACAAAACCTGCGAGCAAAAGTGTGACGATTGTTTTAGATCCGTATGTGACTTCGCAGTTCGTCAGCATTTTGTCGAGTGCATTGAATGGTGAGAATCTCGCCAAAGGTCGCAGTTTGTTTGCAGATCGATTAAATGAGCAAGTTGCTGATCCACGATTCACGCTCGTCGATGATCCGACCAACCCGCTGGCGTACACGGCAACCGACATTGACGGCGAAGGTCTGGCGGCTCGGCGCAACATCTTGATCGAAAACGGTGTGCTCAAAAAATTCGTGCACTCAAGTTACAGCGCGCGACGACTGAACACCAAGAGCACGGGCAACGCGACGCGTGGCGGTTTTTCTGGCGGCCCAGGCGTTGGTTGTCTGGCGATGCAGGTGCAACCAGGTAACAAGACGCAAGCCGAGTTGATCGCGGCAATTGATGATGGCGTGTTGATTCAAGATGTCGCCGGCATGCATAGCGGTGTTAACACAATCTCTGGTGATTTTTCAACCGGTGCGTCGGGCATCGTGATCAAGAACGGCACGCTGGGTGCACCGATTCGCGAATTTACAATCGCCTCGACGCTACAAAAAATGTTGCTGAACATTCTCGACCTCGGCAACGACATTGATTGGTTGCCGATGCGTGCGGTCGGGCTTTCGTTGGTAATTAGTGATGTAATGATGAGCGGTTCATAGCCAGCATGTCAATTTTGCACGCCATCGTGCTGGGCATCGTGCAAGGTTTAACCGAGTTTTTACCGATTTCTTCGAGCGGACACTTAGAAATAGTTCCGTGGCTATTCAACTGGAATGACTACGACTCGCCGGCAACAGCCAAAGCCTTCGATACGGCGTTGCATCTCGGCACGCTCGTGGCGGTATTTATCTTCTTGCGTCGCGAACTTGTCGTTTATCTGCGCGCGGGTGTGCAGTTTGCATTTCGGCGCCAGAATTCAACGACGGTGGTCGGCAAGCAGGCATGGTTCTTGGTCGCTTCAGCGATTCCTGCTGGCATCATCGGCGCGATTTTCGAAGAGTCAATCACCAAACGACTGGGCACGCCAAACTTGATTGCCGTCAGTTTGATCGTGTTTGGCTTGTTGCTCGTTTGGGCCGATAAGCAAGCGACGGTTGCCCAAAATTCGCGTGATGTCACACAACTTTCGTTGCGTGATGCATTGATCATTGGCATGGCACAGGTCTTGGCGCTGAACCCTGGCACTTCGCGCTCGGGCATCACGATTACTGCGGCACGATTGACGGGCTATTCGCGCGATGCTGCGGTGCGACTTTCATTTTTGATGAGCGTGCCGATTATCGGTGGCGCGGTGGTGTTTAAACTCGCGCAACTTTGGCGCGATGGCATACCTAAGGGTTTGGCGGTGCCAATCATGGTCGGCATTGTGAGTGCCGGCATTTCTGGGTGGGTTGCAATGTGGTCGATTATTCGGCTCGTGCGCACAAAAAGTTTTTCGCCGTATGTTGTTTATCGAGTTGCGTTTGGTACGGCAATTTTGTTGCTCGTCGCCACGAACTTTCGCTAATTAGTTTCTAGCCGACCAACACGAGACTTACCACGCCGAGTGAGGCGGCATTGGCGACCATTGCCACTTCGGTCATCGGCACCGCCAAGACGACAGTTGTCTGCCGATTTGGCAGATCAATCACATCAAAAACCAGAACTCGCTCAAGAGAGATCGCCGAATCGATGATCACATCTACATAGTCACCCACCTGAATTTCGGGTAGTGGCCCGGCACTTTGCATCGCCACTGCACGAAACCCAAAAGGTATTTCGTAGCGCGAATCTTGAACCGCAGTAACTTGCGTGTCAGGAGAAAAAGAAAGTGCAGTTACTAAATAAAATAACGCACTCAATATTGAGAGCAAAATAATTACGACTCGTTGTCGTGAAGCATCGCGACACAACGTATGCCACTGATCAATGAGTTTTATTCGCATGGCTAGTGGCCATGTGTGCCAGTTATTCGCTTTTGGCTGGACTAGCTTTTGTTTCGGTTTTTGTTTCGGTTTTTGTTTCAGGCTTGATAGCAGTCTTTTCGCTGCCTGTCGTGGTTGTACTTGTGCTTTCGGTGCTTGTTGCAGTGACAGTCGAGTTTGCTGAAGAACCAGAAT
>CAMDEC010000040.1 GCA_945893395.1 Bifidobacterium breve | reverse complement strand
GGACCATCGGCGATCGACTTGTCAGCCGTCCACGGTTTGAATCTGTAGCCAAGCGTGTGCATATCGCTGTCTGAGCGCACACCCGGGTAACGAAACAAGTCCCATGTGCCGCCGAAATTCGCACGACCTTCGAGAATCTGAAAACTGCGATCTGGGCTCATCGTCTTTAGGTGATATGCCGCGCCGATGCCCGAGATGCCGGCTCCAACGATGATCACATCAAAATGATTTTGTACTTGATTTATTGTCATGTCTTCCTAAGCACCATTCTCGCCAAAGTCACGGCAACCAAACGAGTCGAACAGTTACTGCATGTAGTTCGCAACATAATTTGAATCGGTCACCGCAGGTCGATCAAACCTGAACGGCTCGATATTGCTGCGCGTCGAACCAAACAAAGCACGCTCAGCAAGGGCTCGCCCAAACCAAGAAGCAAATTTGAAGCCATGAGCCGAACCAAGACCAACTTGAACACCTGGATGCCCTGGAACGGTATCCAGAACAAAATCACGATCCCGCGTCAGTGTGTAAAGACATGTCTTGACGCGTGGCTTAACATCACCGAGCATTCCAGGAACCGACTTTGCTATAAAACTTGTCAAACGATCAAGTGCACCTTCGTCGGTATCGAAACTGCGTGTACGTGCGGTTGTTGGTTGTCCTCCAACGTCTTCTGCTGCTTTTATTGCACCCATGTCACCATAAATTGGAAACCCGTAATACGACGGATCATCCATCCAGATCCAAACCGGAAACGAACCAATTGCAAACTTTGCCAGCGACATTGGTGCACTTGGGTAATAGACAACTTGCTCACGCGTCACTTCGAGCGGGATGTGCATACCGAGCGGCTCAAGCAACTCATTTGTCCATCCATCCGTGCACAAAATCACTGAACTGGTGCGATAAACGCAGTCCTCGGTCACGACATTTATGTCGCCGGCCCCATCGCTTTCGATTTTTTGCACCGTCACACCTTCGCGTAATTCAACACCCCGCGCTCGTGCCAAACGTTGATGAGCGGCAGTGCCCTTGATCGCCGGGGCGATACCCGTGTCTTGTTGAAATAATGACCGCACCCCATCATCTAGAACGAACTGCGGAAATCGCGACATCGTCTCTGTTGCATCCAACACTTCAAAAGCAATGTTGTTGGCGCTAAGACTCGACGTGTAGTCATCGATTGAAATTGCAGAATTCGCAGGAAAAAGGTCAACCCCACCCGTGCGGACCACGAGTTGTTCACCAGCCTCGGATGCCACTGCGTCCCAAGTTTCGTAGGCCTCGCTCGCCAACTTCACATATTCGGGCGTGTGATACGAGTAACGAATGATCCGCGAGTGATCATGACTCGCGCCTTTGTCGTGCCCGAGCGCAAACTGCTCTAGGCCGACAATGGTTGCTTTTCGCCCGGCATCTTGAGCAAGTTTCGCCAGCCAATATGCGACTCCCGCACCGATTCCACCTACACCGACAACAACATGATCAACGCTGCGAATATTGCTCATTTGCCCATCTGTTTTCGCCACCATTCGCGAATATCCAGACTCGGCGTCTCCATCGGCGCGAACGAACCCTGGGTAAAAAACTTCGACATCATGCCGCGCTGCACACGCTCACAAATCGCCCAATCCTGTTGATTCACAACATCCCAAAAGTCTGCGGCGTCACTCGGGTCAAAGTCTGGTTTGGCTATTTCGCTTGGATGGAACAAAAAATCACAGACAATCGTCGTCAGATTCGGGCCCTTCGGCCACAGCACAAATGAAGCCACATGATCGCACGACAGTGACAAGAACAAATTTGGATAGAGCAATTCACCCTTGTGATTCACCAATTCGGCTTCAGACAAACCAGAGAACGGTTTGCGCTTCGTGGTGCCAGTTTTAGTGAATGTATACGCGCCATCTCGATGCGCAATGCCACGATCCCAATCCAAATTTTCGGCGCCGCCTGTGCGAAACGACGGCACCAGATCGCACAACTCTGGATGTACCGGGCCGCAGTGGTAACACTCGTTGTAGTTTTCTTCGAGTACTTTCCAGTTGGCGGCAACCTCGTAGGTTATGCTTCGCCCGATCACCAGTTCGGACAGCGGATAATTGCTGACACGGTTCGCAATCTCGCCAATCGAGTCCAGCAGCGATTCTTTGCCGACGTGTTGACGAATGAATATAAAGCCACCCCATATTTCGAGACCAAGTTGCAACAAGTTGTTTGACGCGTAGTCAATGTCGGCTAGATGCGGTGCACCGCGCAATGTACCGTCGATGTTGTATGTCCAGCTGTGATACGGACAACGGATTAGCGCACCAAAGCAGCCATCTGCAGCATCAGAATTTGTCGAGTCGACCAATTCGGTGCCGCGATGCCGACACATATTTACGAAAGCGCGAAGCTCATTATCAGACCCACGAACGACCAATACTTTTTCGTCCTGCAAGTCAACCAGACTGTAACTTCCAGACTCGGTACCAATCTGATCATGCCTTCCAATACAAAACCAGTTCGAAGCAAATACCTTGTGCTTCTCTGCAGCCCAGTTCTCTTGGCCGACATACGCGGCACGGTCTAGTGATTTCTCGAGCATGGTTACAAGTGTAGATTTGCAACATGCAATTCTCTCGGCTGTCAATAACCGTGCGAGATGGCACCGAATTGGCAGCAGATATATACATGCCCCCTAACGGTTCGGGGCCCTTCCCTGCCGTTCTTGAAGCTCTGCCCTATCGCAAGGACGACCTCACTGCATCGTCTCATTCAGATGACTACGTTCGACTTGCCGACGAAGGAGCTTTCGTAGTTTGTCGACTCGACCTGCGCGGAACAGGTTCTTCGGCTGGTCTCGCAACCGATGAGTACCCGCCTAGTGAACTCGAAGATCTTGCAGATGTTATCGATTGGCTGGCAACCCAACAATGGTCAAACGGTCGCGTTGCAATGTTCGGTTACAGCTACTCAGGTTTCAACTCGCTGCAAGTTGCATGCACGCGACCGGCAGCACTGCACGCAATTTGTGCCATCTATGCGACAGATGATCGCTATACCGACGACGTGCACTACATGGGTGGAGCACTGCGGGCAATCGACCTCGTGGATTACTGCAACTATATGACTGCGTGCAATCTACTTCCGCCTGTCCCAGCGGTGTTTGGTAGCAACTGGAAAGCCGAGTGGCAGCGACGATGTGACGAGAACCAACCGTGGGTGCTCAACTGGCTTGAGCAACAACACGACGGGCCGTATTGGCGACACGGATCGCTTCGACCTAGCTACGAACGAATTCAGTGTCCGACGATGATTGTTGCTGGTTGGGCTGACGGCTACCGCAACAACACGTTTCGCACGTTCGAGGCGTTGCAGTGCGAAAAATCTCTCTTGATTGGTCCATGGAGTCATAGTGCTCCTGCCCATTCGCTCCCTGGCCCGAATATTGATCTTGTTCCAGAAATGATCGCGTGGTTCAATCGCTGGCTACGAGTTGACAACAAGTCAACAACTTCAGAACCACCGATCCGGGTATTTATTCGTCACTCGACTAAACCCGAACCAGATCTCAAGATACTCAACGGCGAGTGGAGATTTGAAAATTCTTGGCCACCGACGAGAAGTACCACAACAACCCTGCGACCACTTGTCAAAGATGAGTCGACATCAATCGACACGCTTGAAGTTAAACCCGACATCGGATCAGCCGCCTGGAACTCGGGTGCCGGTGGTCTTCCGTGGGGACAACCAGCCGATCAACGCGAAGACGATGCGTGGTCGCTCACCTATCAGTGGCCTGTTGACACAGATGATTTTGAAATTCTTGGACACGCATCGGTCGCGATGAATCTCGCCAGCGATCAGCCGGTGACATTCGTTAGTTGCAAAATCTGCGATGTATTCCCCGATGGCACATCGGCGCTCGTTACACGCGGATTTCTCAACTTGACCCATCGAAAATCATCCACCAACCCACAACCGCTGGTTGTGGATACTTTCGAAAATGTCAACATCGAGTGCGACGCCACGTCTTGGGTATTCAAATCGGGACACCAGATCAGACTTTCGATTGCCGGCGCAGACTGGCCAAATATTTGGTCGCCTCCACGACCGTTTTCTCTGCGGATTGATCGTTCGACTCTCGAATTGTCTTTGCCACACGTATCGGGCTTAGGGGCGGGCACACCCGAATTCGCTCCCATCGTTAGAACCACTTCAGTCAAAGAATCGCCGCCCAAGAAATCTGTTGAGACGAAATGGATAGTTGAACGCGACGTCCTCGATCGCACGACAGTTGCTCGAACCCAATATGGCGGACACAGCGATATTCGCGATCATGGCACCGCCGACGAGTTGTACCAAGGTGAAGTAGGTGTCTCATCGACTGATCCCAGTCGATCTTGGGTCACCGCCAAAACGCGATATCAACTTGTCTGGCCTGAAGCAAACTGCGTCGTCGAAGCACGAATGCGAATCCACAGCGATACCGAAGCGTTCAACGTCACGATCGATGTTGATGCCGACCTAGACGGCGTCGAGTTCGCACGCAAGCGTTACAACAAACGCATTCAGCGCCGCTTGTTGTAACTAATTCATCCCCTTACGGGAGTCGCGCTCTCGGTTGCGTGGCAAGCAACCAGATGTCCGTTGTCGTCAGAACGCAGCACGGGGTCTTCGGTGGTGCAACGCGAGCCGATGCCTTTTTTCTGTGCCTCTCCAGACTGCATCAGCGGGCATCGCTGGTGAAATCTGCAACCAGTCGAAATCGCTGTTGGGTCTGGCATCTCACCCACCAAAATCTGTTGGGACATGCCGAGATGTTCGAGCACGACAGACAGCAGAGCCTGCGTATACGGATGCTTGGGTTGCGCGAGTAGTTCTTCGGTCGTTCCGATCTCGACTATGCGTCCGAGATACATCACAGCAATGCGATCAGCAATATTCCATGCCAGTCCGAGATCATGCGTCACGACCAGCACGGCCATATCTTGCTCACGCGCAAGAGTCTGTAAAAGATCGAGTATCTCCCCACGCACTGAAGCGTCCAAACTCGATACGGGTTCATCGGCCACCAAAAGTTGGGGCTCAAGCACCATCGCCCCTGCGATAACCACGCGTTGGCGTTGACCGCCCGAAAGTTCGTGCGGGTACTTCATCAAATAACGATCGGCAGGATGCAAACCGCAACGCTCAAGAGCACCCGTGACAACTTCATGCTCGTTGTCGCTTAGCCCGTGAATTCGCAAGCCCTCGGCAACAATTTCGTATACCGACTGTCGTGGGTTCAGGCTTGCCGTCGGATCTTGAAAAACGATCTGGGCGCGCCGACGAAATGCTTTTTTATCGACGGTCTTTGTCGAAAACGGAATTCCATCGAACATGATCGAACCTGCCGACATTTTTTGTAAACCCAAGATTGCGCGTGCCAGTGTGGTCTTGCCGCATCCAGACTCTCCAACGAGGGCAACAATTTCGCCTCGCGAGATTTCTAAATCAACCCCATCGACTGCGCGCGCCGATTTTCCGCCACGACGCCGAGGTGGGTAGGCAACGTGCACGTTGTCGCAGACCAGCAATGAATCCTTAGCCATCATGCGTCACCGAAATGCACGCACGCCACCTGACGATTTATCGCACCACCGACCGACCTCAACTTGACGTCCACACTTCGACATGTATCAATAGCCACGGCGCACCGAGGATGAAACGGACATCCACTCGGTAGATCAATCGGATTCGGAGGATCACCAGCAAGACCGCGTGGTTGACGGCGTGACGACGGATCACCAATGATCGGGAATGACGCGGCCAGTGCCTTCGAATATGGATGCTGAGAATCACGCAGCAAATCTTTTCCGGCACCCACCTCGATTACCCGTCCTGCATACATAATCGCAACACGATCAGCGGTGTGTGACAACACCGACAAATCATGGGTGATGAACAACATTGAAAGTCCACGCTCACGCTTGATTTCTTCGAGCAGTTGCAAAATTTGCGCTTGAATCATCACATCCAATGCAGTGGTTGGTTCATCGGCGACAATCAGCAGTGGATCACAGGCCAACGCCATCGCAATCAGCGCCCGTTGTTTTTGCCCTCCGGACAACTCGTGCGGATAGTCGTCTGCTCGCCGCACACCTAATCCGACGAGTTCAAGCAATTCGGCCGTGCCCGTTGCACGAGCCCCACCATGTGCTTCGGTGGCTTCATCTATTTGTCGGCCAATGCGTTGCACGGGGTTGAGCACATGCTGCGCTCCCTGAAAAACAATTGACGCCTGAGCCCAGCGAACCGCGCGCAATTCACCTGGCTTCATCGTCAGCGTGTCTTTGCCCGCCAACAAGACCGAACCTGTGATCTGCGTCGTCGGCGAGACAAGTCGCAACAACGCCATTGCCAAGGTTGATTTTCCGCATCCAGATTCTCCTGCCAGACCCAGGGTTTCACCCCGCGCGATTTCAATATCAACCCCGCGCACCGCGGGCACTGCTCCCAAAGATGATTGGTAGGTGACGTGCAAGTCGCGCACCCGCAGAACCGGTGTTGCCATTAGCGACCCCTTAATCGTGGATCAAAAATTCGTTCCAGTGACCGACCCAACAGGGTGAACGCGAGCACGATACCGATGATGCAAAGACCTGGCGGCAGGTAATACCACCATGCGTTGAGTGTGATCGATCCGCTTGATTGAGCACCTTCCAAAAGTTTGCCCCAACTAGGAGATAGCCGATCACCAAAACCTAAAAATGAAAGAGTCGACTCAGTCAGAATCGCACTGGGCACGATCAGCGTTGCATTAGCGATGATCAACGGAGCAACACCAGGCAATACATGACGCACGATGACGTGCCATGAACTCGCACCGAGCGCACGGGCGCGTTCGACATATGCCCGTTCGCTCAGAGTGAGAACCTGCGCGCGTATCAATCGAGCACTGCCCGCCCACGATGTCACGCCGATCACTATCGAAAGCGTGACTGGCGATCGACCAAGAACTACAGCCAGCACGATCGCCAGTGGAAGAAACGGCACAACCAGAAAAAAATCATCGATCGCCAGCAATACAGCAGAGACTTTGCCTTTTGTATAACCGGCGGCCAACCCGACAACCGAACCAATGACCACTGCTACCACTGTTGCGAACAGACCAATGAACAGCGACACGCGTGAGCCCCAAACCAATTGCGCCAAAACATCTCGGCCAATCTCGTCGGTGCCCAACAAAAATTTTATACTTGGCGCGGCCAGGTCAGGATTGTTGCGTCCTGACGCCACAAGCAACGAAGAACGATCAGCAATCAACGGTGCAGAAAGGGCAAACAGTCCGAAGCCACTCAATAATAAGAGTCCAATGAATCCAGGGCGATCATGTCGCAATTCTCGCCACACCCGAGACAAGGCGGTACGTCGACGCGCCCAAGTCATAGCCCGAAAAGTTGTGCCCGTGGATTCACTCATTCTGTGCGCCGAACTCGCGGATCAAGCAATCCATAAACAAGATCTGCAATGAAATTGAACAAAATAACTGCGGCACTCGCCAACAAAAACAACGCCTGTAGCATCGGCAAATCGTTGTTGCTAATCGCATTGGCAGTTGCGAGTCCGAGCCCTGGATACGAAAACACCGTCTCTGTGGTGATCGCCCCGCCGATGACAAACCCGAAACTGATCGCAATCAATGAAACTGACGGCAACAACGCATTCGGCACTGCGTGACGCGACATCACTTCACTATCTCGAAGTCCCTTGGCCCGCGCCGTGACGAGATAATCTTCGCCAAGAGTTTCGATCATCGAGGTGCGCATAATCAAGGCATACGAACCGAGATACCCGAGTGTGAGCGTCACCGTCGGTAGCACTAAGTGGTGCATACGGTCAATCAAGTTTCCGACAAAGCCATAGTCTGCGCCAACATCGCGCAGCCCCCCAGTGGGAAACCAGCCCGTGCGACCGGCGATAAACGCAAGCAACAACATTCCGAAAAAAAATTCTGGTGTTGAATACAAAACCATCGTTGCCGAAGTTGAAGTTCGGTCAAAGCGACTACCCCTGCGCCAACCAGCTTTTGTCCCGATATACAAACCGACACAAATTGTCAACAGCGTCGATACACCGACCAAGAACAATGTGGCGGGCAGACGCGCAGTGATCTCGCCCAACACTGGCTGGGTCGAATCGAATGACCGACCAAAATCGAGCCGCAACACTGACTTTATGTAAACAGTGAACTGATCCCATTTTGATCCTTCTAAGCCCATTCGACGGATCATCGTCTCACGCTGTTCTATGGTCAGTTTGCTTCTGCCTCGATACTTGGCGAGCGGATCACGGTCAACAATTCGAAACAAAAAGAAATTGAAAACAACAACTGCAGACAGCGTCAGAAATGCGCCGATGACCTTCTTGATCAGATAGCGCCGGCTCACTTTAAACTGCTACTGGCGGTCGTCAGCGCTCTTTTTGCGTCGACTCGCGAAAGCAACGACTATTCCGCCAGCTACAGCAAGCGCGACGATCACGATGACCATTGTGTTGGTGCCACCACTGATACCACCGCTGCCTGCAGGCTCGAGATCACGATAAACGGGCGAGGTATTGGTGAACAAAACTGGCCCGACATTCGAAGGCTGGCGAGTAAAGTTCTGCCAACGATCTGAACGAAACGCCTGCAAGTTGTCGTACTTATAGAGCGCCGCATACGGCGCCTCGTCATAGAATACTCGGTGCATTTGTTGAATCAACTCTGCACGCTTGACAGGGTCAAGTTCAGCATTCTGCTTGACGTAAAGTGCGTCGTATTCTTCATTGCACCAGTTTCCGTCGTTGTATCCACCAACCTCTGGGTCAGTTGGCACCTGCGAAGTTGTGAAGTACGACAACATGTTGTCCGGATCCACGTACGGAGTCCAACCCCACGTATATAGGTCGAAATCACTCTTACTTTGCTCGGCGATGAGGCTGTCTTCGTCAAGTGTCTTGACATCGGTTGCAATTCCGACATCCTTCAGCCATCCGGTAATGAACGGTGTCGTGTCACCGGCACCTGACGTTGACCGGTCGAAATATCGCAATTTCAATTCGGTCCCGTCTTTGTCGCGCACACCGTCGCTATTTGAATCTTTCCATCCCGCTTCATCCAACAATGCATTGGCTTTTGCGGGATCATATGAATATGCCTCGGCGGCATCGATCTTTATATCAAAAGCCGGGTTAGCAGAAGGGACGATGCTCATCGCAGGTGCACCAAAACCGTTGAGCAGTTTGTCAACGAGCAGTTGACGGTCAATTGCCCAGTTAATCGCCTGACGCACTTTGGGATCTTTGAGCGCGACATGTCCGTTGCCGATTCCAGTTGCACAACTCGTGTTGATTGCGATGTTGCTGAATGAACCTTGGTTTCCGGCAACACCAATTAAGTTTTCTACTTCACCAGCCGCGACACTCGTAAAGATTTTAACTGGCACATCGTCAATTGCATCCAAATCTCCCGCCTTCAGAGCGTTGAATTGCGCCTCTGCGGTTTCATACAAACGAAATATCACTTCGTCGATTTTCGGCTCCTTGCCCCACCAGTTTGGATTTCGAGCGAGACGAATAAACTCACCTTCTTTCCGTTCGACGATTTGAAACGACCCACCTGAAACATTGTCATCCGCTGGATAATTAGGCAGGTCTTCCGTTGAAATCTTTTCATAAATATGTTTCGGCAAGATGTACACACCCAAACCTGGCAATTTCGGATCTGGAACCGCAGAAACAACTTCAACAGTCCGGGCATCAATTACTGTCGCGGTGATGTTGGCCAGAGTGGCTGTGTGATTGACCCATCCTTCTTCCACTGCACGGGTGATCGTGTAGACCACGTCATCGGCGGTCATTGGCTCGCCATCACTCCACTTCATGTCACTGCGCAATTTGTATGTCCACGTCAGGCCATCTTCACTACCTGTCCATGATTCGGCCATGCTCGGCAAGATTGAAAAATCTTCTGCTGCCATGTCTGTCAGTGATGGCAATGTCAGATTCCAAATCTCAAAATCCATTACCAGATAGCCAACTGATACGTTGAGCGAGTCAATATCTTGTGTGACTCCGACAGAGAAAACCAAATTATCCTTCGCCGATACATTCGACGATAAACCCGCTGCAAGCAAACCAAAACCCAGTGCTCCCGTTGCCAAAACTCTTAAAGTGCGCTTGCCCATATGCCCCCCGTTGTGACTTGACTAAAGTATGTCATATTCTTGCAATGAGTTGAAATAAAAAAACCTGCTTGAAACGCCAATTGCAATAATGCAGCAATACAACGATCAAGGGCATAACCGTGTCACAAAAAGCATTCACACAGATAACTGAAGGCGATGTCGAAGACCTTGCCTTTGGGTGTGCGCTTCTTGGTACTGGTGGTGGCGGCAGCGTCGGCGGCGCTATTTTGGAGGTCCAGAGTGCTATCCGAAGGTTCGGACCTGTTGCAGTTGTCCAACTTGAAGATGTCCCCGCAGACGGTTTAGTGATGCCAATTTGCGGCATCGGTGCCCCAACAATTTCGTATGAGATGTTGAACAACGGTGGAGAGGCGCAAGTGTTGCGTCAAGAAGTTGAGCGCGTTTTTAACAAACCAGTCGTTGCAATAATGGCGAGTGAAATTGGTGGCTCGAATGGCGTTGAACCAGTCATGTGGGCTTCGCGTTTGGGATTGCCGATTGTCGACGCAGACACGATGGGTCGGGCGTTTCCAGAAGTGCAAATGGGTTCATTTTTTGTCGGCGGTTTACCTCTGACGCCAATCGTCCTTGTTGACTTTCAAGGCAACGTCAAAACCTTTACGCCTACAAGCGGTGAATCCGCAGAATCAGGCGCACGTGCATTCGCCGTTGCGGCTGGAGGCGTTGCATTGATGGTTGACTTCATCAATCCCGCAGCAATGATGATCGGAAATGTGATTATCGGTTCAGTAAGTAGAGCAATTGAGATGGGCCGCGCTATGCGATATGCGCAAGATCCGATAGACCAATTGAAAACATTGCTAGGGGCGAAAGTATTGATTACTGGCAAGATTTCTGAAATTGAACGTCGCACAGATAGTGGTTTCGTGCGTGGGAGTGTCACTATCAGCGGAACCGGAATGGACGCCGGCCGAGAAGTTCGAATCGAAATACAAAACGAAAATCTCATCGCAACAGAAAATGGTCGCGTCCTGGCAAGTGTCCCCGATTTGATATCGGTACTCGACACTCAGACAGGTGCAGCGATTGCGACAGAGGAATCTAAATTCGCAATGCGAGTCACCGTGATGGCTTGGCCGTGCGATTCGCTCTGGCGATCTGCACAAGGGTTAAAAACTGTTGGACCTCGGGCATTTGGATACGACATTGAATATGTCCCAATTGAGAAATTATCCTGATGCCCCTCGATCTACGAATTGGCATGGATGTTGGTGGCACCAACACCGACGCGGTTGTGCTGGATTCAAATAACCGAATCGTTGCTCGAACAAAGCAACCGACCACGAAAGATGTCAGGCAGGGCGTGCGGTCAGCATTTGAGTACGTGATCAAGTTGCTCGACGCAGATGCAAAGCGTGTTGGACGCGTCATGCTCGGCACTACTCATGCAACAAATGCAATCTTAGAAAGACGATCACTTGGTCGAGTTGCAGCGATCCGTCTCGGCGCACCAGCCTCACTTTCGTTGGGGCCCATGGAGTCGTGGCCACAAGACTTGCGTGACGCGGTGTGCGTTGACACTTGCATTCTTGGAGGCGGACACTACGTTGACGGCCGACGGATTTCTCCACTTGATGAGGATGGAATCCGAACTTTTTTGACGAGAACCGCGCAAAATCCTGACGCCATTGCGATCACAAGTATCTTCAGTCCGACATCTCCGGTAGATGAACTGCGTGCGTGCAAAATCGTGAAAGAAATACTGGGTGAAAACATGGCGGTGTCAATGAGCCATGAAATTGGCAGTTTGGGTTTACTTGAAAGAGAAAACGCCACAATTCTCAACTCAGCGCTGTTTGATGTCATCGGGCAAGTGATCACCGCGATGCAAGATGTGGTCGACCAAGCAGGTCTTACAGTCGAATTGTTGTTGACACAAAATGATGGCACGTTAATGGCTTTGGATTTCGCACGAAGATTTCCAATTTTGACGATTGGCTCGGGCCCGGCAAATTCTCTTCGAGGTGCGGCTTTCCTCACTGGACTGAGTGACACAATCGTGGTTGATGTTGGCGGAACATCTGCAGACTTCGGTGTGCTGGTTAACGGGTATCCACGCGAATCTGCAGCGGCTGTTGAAATCGGCGGTGTCCGAACAAATTTTCGAATGCCAGATCTGCTTTCAGTTGCCATTGGTGGCGGAACGATCATCTCTGGCACTTCAGAGCAACCAATAGTTGGCCCGAAATCGGTTGGCTATCGTCTCACTTCTGACGCATTGGTTTACGGTGGCAGCACTCCAACTTTGAGCGATGCTCTAGTGGTTGAAGGTCGGTTTGAACTTGGTACTCACACTGTTCAAGCATCCGAATTGGCCCGACTCAAATCAGCATTGCGAAACGTAAGTGAATTTATTACAGACGCCATTGATCAAGTCACACTGGGCAACACTCACCTTCCATTAGTTGCAGTCGGTGGCGCTGCATCTCTCATTCCAGATGACATCAAAGGCGTGTCTCAAGTGATTTATCCAGAACATGGTGACATCGCCAACGCGATTGGCGCGGCTATTGCTTGGGCGAGTGGACACTGGGAAGGTGTAGTTCCCTACGGAGATGGTTTCAATGCAGCAGTTACTAACGGGAAAGCCGTGGCTTGCCAACGAGCCGTGCAAGCAGGTGCAGACCCACAACAAGTTGAAGTTGTCGAGCAGATAGAAACACCTTTGAGTTATCTCACAACTCCGACAGTTCGATTAATCATCAAGGCGGCAGGACCCCTCTGCCACATCTAGCGTCGCACTGCAATTCGTCTACCCTGCAAGAGTGAGTTCGTCCGCAAAGAATCATTCCACTGCCCCGATCGCCCCCCAATATCCATCCACTCATCACCGTGTGACTGGACAAGTACAAGACCCATGGGCATGGCTGAGCGACAGAGATCACCCAGAAACTATTCCGTATCTTGTCGCGGAGAATGAATTTGCTGCGAGCTGGTTTGCTCCACACGCACCTCTGATCGACGAAATATTTGACGAAATCAAATCGCGAATCGTCGAAGATGACACATCGGTGGCAACACAGCATGGTCCTTGGTGGTATGTGCGTCAGACTGTTGCCGGTAGCGGATACCAGGTGCACAAACGTGGCGCCACACGAACGTCAGCCACAGAGTTCGTCGTGCTTGACGAAAACATCGAGGCTAAATCTATTGAAAATTTTAGCCTCGGCGCTTTTGAATTGTCCCACGACCACCGCCTATTGGCATGGTCGCATGAAACCGACGGCAGTGAGAGATATACGGTTCGAATTCGCGATCTCGCCACGACAATCGACTTGGCTGAAACGCTTATAGACACGAGTAACGCCAACTTGGCCTGGTCACACGACGCAAAATATTTGTTCTACATCACCCATGATGCCGCAATGCGTCCAGACAAAGTTTGGCGACACACGATCGGTGACCACCAAAAAAACGACGTGGTCATTTATGAAGAAAGCGATGAGCGCTTCAACGTCAATGTCGCGACGACACGATCCGGTGAGTGGATTGTCATCGAAAGCGAGAGTCGCCGCACCTCAGAATGTTATTTGTTGTCTGCCCACGATCCGTTGCAGGCACTAGTCATGGTTCGACCACGCCAAGATGAAATTGAATACCGTATTGACCATTGGGGTGATCAGTTCGTCATCCTCACGAATCTGGATGCTGTTTATTTTCGTGTAATGTCAGCACCGCTCAACGATCCAGGTTTGTGGACAGAAATTATCGCCCACACAGTCGGACAACGAATTTATGCTGTGGAACCGTTTCGCAATCATCTCGTAATTCAAGATTGGTGCGAAGCGCAACAGCGGATTCGCATTTTTAGTCGAGATGGGGCAATGACAAAGTTGAACACTGGTGACGAGCCGCACGAGTTGTCGCTAGATCAATGCCCCGAGTGGGATACGCAGATCCTGCGTTACACATATGAGTCGCTCGTTTCGCCAATCACAGTGTTCGATCACGATGTTGTCACGAATCAACGCACCATGTTGAAGACACAAATGGTTCCGAACGTTGATTTGTCAAACTATGTGACAGTTCGCGAGTGGGCAAATGCACCAGATGGCACAAAAGTTCCACTGGATATCGTGCGTCACAAAAATACATCGGTTAATGGCACTGCGCCTGGCATGCTCTATGCGTATGGCGCATATGAAAGCGCAGTTCCACCATGGTTTTCTGTGGCACGACTCTCATTGCTGGATCGTGGCTGGGTGTGGGCGCTCGCCCATCCGCGTGGCGGTGGTGAGTGCGGACGCAAATGGTATCTCGACGGCAAATTGTTGAATAAGCGAAATACTTTTGAGGATGTCAACGCCTGTGCCAAACACTTATATGCACGTCATGTCGAAGCAGGCAAACTTGCGCTGCGCGGTATGTCGGCGGGTGGACTAATGGTCGGGGCATGCATCACATTCGAGCCAAGTCTTTATGGTGCAGCAATCGCCGAAGTTCCGTTTGTTGACGTCGTCAATTCGATGAGTGATCCAACTTTGCCTTTGACAATTAACGAATGGGAAGAATGGGGCGACCCACGCAGCGAACCAGCGGCAAGTTACATGCTTTCGTATTCTCCGTACGACAACGCAAAAGCCGATGCATATCCCCCGATGTTGGTTACTGGGGGCTTAAATGATCCCCGAGTGCGTTACCACGAACCTGCAAAATGGGTTGCCAAATTGCGATCGCTCGGTGCGTCTCGGCAGCCACTGATTTTTGAATGCGAAATGATCGCAGGACATTACGGCAAATCGAATCGCTACGACCAATGGCGCTACGAAGCAAAACTCATGGCTTTCGCTCTGATCATTTGTTGAAAATGTCATCGGCAAAAACGACAAAGGCCCTCGCACGAATGCGAGGGCCTTTGTTTATTCAAAGATAATCTGGCGACGACCTACTCTCCCAGGAGGTCTACCTCCAAGTACCATTGGCGCGGATGGGCTTAACTGCCGTGTTCGAAATGGGAACGGGTGTGACCCCATCGCTATGGTCACCAGAAATTTGTAGTCATTTAGGGATCAACCCCTAAGGACTTCAGAGCAAGCACGAGCAAAATCCAAGCCCTCGGCCGATTAGTA
>CAMDEC010000039.1 GCA_945893395.1 Bifidobacterium breve | reverse complement strand
GCAATGCACAACGGCGAAGAACTTTATGCAATTGATGAGACTGTTCTCCGACAATTAGCACCAGATGTGATCATCACCCAAGATTTATGCCGAGTGTGTGCAGTCTCAAGTGACAATGTTTGTGATGTTGGGGCAAAAGTTATCTCACTTGATCCACACACGATCAACGAGGTTGCGCAGTCTGTTGTTTCTCTGGGCGACGCGCTTGGCGTTGCGGAGAAAGGCAAGCAAGTTGCGAATCATATGCTCGAGCGGATCGAAAAGGTGCGTCGCGCGGTCGCTGGACGAAAACGACCACGAGTGTTCATCGCCGAATGGCTCGATCCTCCATTTGCGAGCGGACACTGGATACCCGAAATGGTTGATGCCGCCGGCGGCATCGAAGTTCTCGGCAAACCTGGCGTGCCATCTGTGACAACAAGTTGGCAAGCCGTGCGCGATGCTCAGCCTGAGATCGTCATTTTTGCGCCGTGTGGTTTCGACGAAGTTCGAGCGGCAAAAGAAGCTGCTGTTCTTGTTGATCAGTTCGACCCCAATTGGCAAACAGCCTGTGTCAACGCTGACAGATTTTTCGCCAGACCAGCGCCGTCGATCGCCGACGGCGTGGAACAACTCGCAAAGATTTTTCACGGAATCGAAATTGAATGAGCATGCCTGAGAAGGAGAAAATCACCGTGCTGGCAGATCGGCCATTAAATTTGCCGAGCGCGAACAGGCTTGACCCAGAAAATAAGCACTATGCGAAGATTCTTGCCGCGCACGACGAGGCAATGTCCAAAAATCTGGATGGATATATCGACCCGATGAACTCGCTTTTCGTGCTCACGGCAACCTCTCTCAAAGACCGTGGCTTCTGTTGCGAAAATAATTGCCGCCACTGCCCCTACTGCGACTAACTAAATACGCAGCAATTTCGGGACAAACAAAAAGGCGGGCCGCCGAAGCGACCCGCCCGTTTGTAATTCTTAACTAATTACTGAACTTAGTTTCCACCTTCAAGTAGTTCAACAGTTTCTGGCATATATGCCGAACCTTTTGTATCTACGCCCATTCCGTCAAGCATCGCCAGCGCTGCTGTCACAATGTCGTTGGAGTAAGCACCAGCGTCTGGTGCTTTTGTCAACACGGTGCCACCTTCGAGGTTCTTCGCTGATTGCGAAAGACTCGATGTGCGATCCCATGCTGCAGCGTCGATCATGCCTGCGCCGCCAGTGGCTGGCCAGATCAACTTGTTAACTTCGTTCATTTGCCACAACTGGTGACTTGCACCAAGCTTCGAACCCTTTGACACGACGATGTCACGGCAAGCCGAAACGTTGTCGCGGCAGAATGCCCAACCTTGAATCGATGCAGCAACGAACTTGGTTGCAGTGTCAACATAAGCAGGGTCTTCAAGACGTGAGCCGTCTGCCCAGATTGCGTCTTGCAACATACCAACACCTTCGGCCTCATACGAAACAACATTGAAGTCGTCCGCTGTGTAGAGAGCCCCAGTTGCTGGGTTCTTTGCTTCGAGAACCTGTGCGTACTCGTTGTATGTCATCGCTTCTGCAGCATCAATATCGCCCGACAACAAACCTGCCATGTCGAACTGTTGCTGAACAAGTGTCACATCTTTTGCTGGATCAAGGCCGGCCTTGGTGAGTGCAGCGAAAATTTCAAATTCGTTGCCGTATCCCCAGTTGCCGATCTTCTTGCCCTTGAATTCTGCAGAAGAAGTGATGTTCTTGTCTTTGAACGAAACCTGCAATGTGCCTGATCGTTGGAAGACTTGAGCGATGTTCACGATGTTTGCTCCACCTTCGCGACTTGCAAGCGCCTTGGAAACCCAGGAGATTGCAAAGTCAGCCTGGCCGTCGGCAAGCACGTTCTGTGGAGTGATGTCTACTGCACCTTCCAAAATTGTTACCTCAAGGCACTGATCGGCATAGAAGCCCTGATCTTGTGCTGCGTAGTAACCAGCGAACTGGGCCTGAGTGAACCACTGCAGTTGCAACTTCACCGGTGTTGGTGTCGTGCACTCTGCTGCTTCTTCAGTTGCCTCATCGTCACTGCCGCCACAAGCGCCAACAACCAGAGACATCACCGCGATGCCTGCAAAGGCAAACTTCAATGTCTTTTTTCTCATTATTTCTCCCCCGGGTTTTTATCCCGCATTTGTTTTTATTTAGTCTCACCCTTGCGAGTGACAGTCTCCACAATAATGGAGACCGTGTAGAACGCTAGCCCAAGCAGGCAAGCCCCCAAAACGTAGGCCCATGCCGCAGCATTCTTAGAATTCGCAATATTGCTCGTAATCCGACTTCCCAAGCCATTCTGTAAACCTCCGAAATACTCGCTGACAAAGGCCGTAATCACTGACGCCGGCGCAGCCACCTTGAGCGCCGTAAACAAATACGGCACGGCATTCGGCACTCGAACCTTGCGCAAAATTGCAAACTCGCTGGCGGCATAACTGCGCATCAATTCGACATGCGTCGACCGCACCTGGGTCAAACCCTTGGCGACGTTCACTAACACGATGAAATAAACGACAAGTGTGACCATCACTCGTCGCGGAATCTCACTGGTGATCGAATACATGTTGTTCAACACGGCTACCAGAACAAAAATCGGTATCGCGTTCAGCGCGATCGCCAATGGCGTAATCAACTCTCCTAAAAATCGATAGCGACTCAAAATAAAACTCATCGCAATACCGAATACGGTGCCAACAACCAACCCAACAAAGGCGTTGCCACCAGAAACCATTGATGCTTCCCAGATGCGTGAATAGTTTTTGAAGAACTGCTCGAATATTTTTGTCGGCGCTGCCAAAAAGTATGGCTTCAGGTCGAATCCGCGAACTGCCGACTCCCAGAGTGCCAAAAATGCAACACCAAAAACTATTGTCGGGGCAACCTGCCGAATGCGACCAATGCCTCGCGCACCAACCATTGTCGTGTTCACCCCAGACATGATTAGCGGTCTTCGACTCCACGAATCGCGTTTGCTGACGCATGCTCAGCATGAGTGCCACGCAACGCTTCACGCACCGCAGTAATGCTACGAAAGAAACCATCGGCAGCGCGAGTGTCTTCGTTGCGCTTCGAACCCAGATCAACATCAATCACCGAAGTGATTCTTCCTGGTCGTGGCGACATCACTATGACGCGATTCGACAAATAAACGGCCTCAGGTATCGAGTGCGTTACAAACACGACTGTCGTTGCAGTTTCGCCGCAGATTCGCAACAGTTCGCCCTGCATATATTCACGGGTCATTTCGTCAAGTGCGCCAAATGGTTCGTCCATCAACAACAACGGTGGGTGCGCAGCAAGCGCACGCGCGATCGCAATCCGTTGCTGCATGCCACCAGAAAGTTGCCACGGATACAAATCGGCGAATTCAGGTAACTTGACAAGTTCGAGCATCTCTTTAGCTCGCGCTTCACGTTTGGTTTTGTCCCAACCTTTGAGTTCAAGCGGCAACTCAATATTTTTGCTGACGGTTCGCCAATCAAACAGCCCGGCTTGTTGAAAAGCCATTCCATAATCTTGGTCAAGTCGCGCCTGAGCTGCAGTTTTTTTGTTGACACTTACTGCACCAGAAGTTGGCTCAAGTAAATTGGCAATCAAGCGCAACAGGGTTGACTTGCCGCAACCCGATGGTCCGATTAACGAAACGAACTCACTCGGGTTGACGGTCAAATTCACATCCACAAGTGCGTCAACCTGCTTTGGCGTACCTTGATTAAAAATTTTGCTCACGCCAACGACTTCTAATGCGCTCATGCACTCGTCTCTTTCGGTCGATTTCGCATTAACAACACGTCTGATAACGCAACGATGCCCGACATCGTGATGCCAAGCGCCGCCGCGCCGAACACAGCCGTGAAAACTTTCGCTGGGTCACCCGTTGCCTCCCGCGCATATTCAATGATCAGTCGCCCGATGCCGCCCTTGAGGCCGGTGCTAATTTCGGCAACAACCACGCCGACAACGGCGCCTGAGGCACCGAGTTTGAACGCTGGCACCATGAACGGCACCGCGGCGGGAAACCGCAACTTGAACAAAATCTGTTTCCACGATGCGGCATAACTATCCATTAATTCTACCGCGGCTACAGGCGCACTCGCCAAACCACGCAAGGTGCCGACTGCGATCGGAAAGAAAGCCAAAAATGTGCCGAGGATTGATGCCGACAACCATCTCGGCCATTCAAACGAGCCGATTTGAAGTTTTCCGCCCCAACTCACGACCAACGGTGCAAGCGCGATCAGCGGCACAGTTTGCGACATCACGAGGTAAGGCAACAAACCGCGCTGCACAACTTTAAATCGTGACATCAATACAGCAAGACCGACACCGATCGTCGTGCCAAGAAAAAACCCCGCAAGAGAAAGCCGTAACGAAAACAAAGTACCCGACAGCACGACGGACCAGATTTTTGTGTCTGAGCCACGAACCTCAGGCCTGTTATATCGACTTAGCATCGTCCAGACATGGGGCATCGCCGTGTTATTGGCTCGCGGCAAAATGCTGACACCAAAAAGTTTGCCCCCATCTTGCGGACCAACGATTTTGTAAAACTCCCACAACGCAACCACCGAAGCGATCGCAACTACGAACATTGAACTGCGATACGCGATTCGGCGCATCAACATGTTTACTTCGAAGCCTGGGTCAGCGCCGCAATCTCGGGCAAAATATGTTTGCCGTAGGCCTCAAGAGTTTGTTCTTTGCCGTCGTGTTGCAAATAAACCGAGAACTGATCAACACCAAGATTTTTCAGCTCTTTGAGCCGAGCCAAATGATCTTCGACTTTGCCAAGAATGCAAAAACGATCCACAATCGAGTCGGGCACGAATGTCGTGTGGGTGTTACCGGCCTGACCGTGTTGTTTGTAGTCATAACCTTGACGATCTTTGATGTAGTCAGTCAACGCCTTGGGCACTGCGCTTGACTCGCCATACCGCGCCACAATGTCAGCGACGTGATTGCCGACCATGCCACCAAACCAACGGCACTGCTCGCGCATGTGAGTCATGTCATCGCCAACATATGCTGGCGCCGCAACACAAATTTTCACTGTCTTCGGGTCACGGCCCGCATCGCGAGCGGCTTTGCGCACGGCTTCAATTGTCCACGCGGCAATATCAATGTCGGCGAGTTGCAGAATAAAACCGTCGCCGACTTCGCCGGTCAACTGCAACGCTTTTGGTCCGTATGCAGCGACCCAAACTTCACACCTGCTCTTTGATGCCCACTCGAACTTGATTTTTGAACCGTTGTAATCAACTTCGCGACCGTTTGCGAGTTCACGAATGACATCGATGCTTTCGCGCAATGTCGCCAAAGTTGTCGGCTTGCCGTTCGTTACGCGCACAGCCGAGTCGCCACGACCGATACCGCAAATAGTTCGGTTGCCATACATTTCATTGAGCGTGGCAAACAAACTCGCAGTCACCGTCCAGTCGCGAGTCGCCGGGTTCGTGACCATCGGCCCAACAATCACATTTTTTGTTTCCGCCAAAATCTGACTGTAGATAACGTACGGCTCTTCCCACAAGATGTGGCTATCGAAAGTCCAAACGTGAGTGAAACCATGGCTGTCGGCTTTGCGTGCGAGATCAATCACCTGCCGCGCAGGCGGTGTGGTCTGCAGTACGACGCCGATATCCATTTTTTACCTGTTCTGCGGAAAACCGAGATCAACTTGTGATGTGCGCGGGTCTGGCCAGCGTGACGTCACGACCTTGCCTCGCGTGAAGAAGTTGATGCCCTCTGGACCGTACATGTGTTGGTCGCCGAACAAACTTGCCTTCCAACCGCCAAACGAATAATACGAAACCGGCACCGGAATCGGCACGTTTACGCCGACCATGCCGACATTTACTTCGTATTGAAACTGACGCGCCACTCCACCATCACGAGTGAAAATCGCCGTGCCGTTGCCGAATTGGTTGTCATTGATCGCCTTCAATCCCTCGTCATAACTCTTGACACGCATCACGACTAGTACTGGTCCGAAAATTTCTTCGTCATAACATTTCATACCCGGCTTGACATGATCGATCAAACTTGGGTTCAAAAAGAAACCTTCGTCTTTCGCCTTGTCGGTGCCGTCGAGCACAACTTTTGCGCCTTCTTTGGCCGCATTGGTCACATAACTTGCGACCTTGTCGCGATGCTCGCGACTGATCAACGGACCCATCTCACTGGCCGGGTCAGAACCCGAGCCAACTTTAATATTCGGCACGCGTGATTTGATTTTCTCAACCAACGAATCGGCAACCGTGTCGACTGCGAGCACAACCGAAACGGCCATGCAACGCTCGCCAGCCGAACCGTAAGCGGCGCTGACTGCAGCGTCAGCCGCCATCTCGAGATCAGCATCCGGCAATACCAACATGTGGTTTTTTGCTCCGCCAAGTGCTTGCACGCGCTTGCCGTTCTTCGTGCCTGTCTCGTAGACATATTTTGCGATCGGTGTCGAGCCCACGAAACTGAGCGCCGCGACATCTGGGTGCTCAAGCAAACGATCTACCGCAACTTTGTCGCCGTGCAACACGTTGTAGACACCGTCGGGCAAACCTGCTTGACGCAACAAGTCGGCGACAAACATCGATGCCGATGGATCTTTCTCACTCGGCTTCAAAACAAATGTGTTGCCACACATGATCGCATTCGCGAACATCCACATTGGCACCATCGCCGGAAAGTTGAACGGCGTAATGCCAGCAACAACCCCTAGCGGTTGACGAATTGAATAAACATCAACACCCGTCGATGCCTGCTCTGAATAACCGCCCTTGAGCAATGCCGGCACACCGCAGGCGAACTCGATGTTTTCAAGACCACGAGCAACCTCGCCAAGCGCATCGCTCGGTACTTTGCCGTGTTCTTGAGTCAGCAACGAGGCAATCTCTTTGCGGTTTGCATCAACCAACTCGCGCATTCGAAACATGATTTCGGCGCGACGCGACAAGTTTGTCGCCCGCCATGCCGGAAATGCAGCCTTCGCTGATGCCACAACTGCGTCGACATCAGCGATGTTTGCCAAATCGACTTCAGACTCTTGTTTGCCCGTTGCTGGGTTGAATACTTTGCCCGTCTTGCCCGAAGTGCCAGCAACAACTTTGTTGTTCACCCAATGACTAATGCGATTCATAATTTTTTTCTCCTGGTTGTTTGTTCTATACAGTTAATTCAAATACTGACAAAGACCGCGCTTGATAAATTTGCCGTGACCCTTTCGTCCGAGATATTTATCGTTTTCGATCACGATCATTCCGCGCGAAAGCACGGTGTCGACTTTGCCGTCAACAACGGTGCCCTCCCACGATGAATGATCCATATTCATATGGTGTTTGTCGTTGATGCCGATCTTTGTTTTCTTATTCGGGTCCCATACCAAAATGTCAGCATCTGAACCTGGCGCGATGACACCTTTTTGTGGATACATGCCGAACATCCGAGCAGGTGTCGTGCAACATGTTTCTACCCAACGCTCGAGGGTCAGCTCGCCCAACACAACACCCTGATAAATAAGTTCCATGCGGTGCTCAACCCCGCCCATGCCGTTGGGAATCTTCGAGAAGTTGCCGAGCCCAAGTTCTTTTTGATCTTTGTAACAGAACGGGCAATGGTCGGTTGAAACCACGGCAAGTTCATTTATGCGCAAACCCTTCCACAAATCGCCATGATGATCGTGCTTGTCATGCTTGCTGCGAATCGGTGGTGAACATACAAACTTCGCGCCTTCAAAACCCGGGCGTGCCAAGTGATCTTCGAGCGTCATATATAGATATTGTGGACAAGTTTCACCGAAGACGTTCAAACCTTCGTGGCGCGCTTCCGCCAATGCGTTCAGCGCTTCAGACGCCGACATGTGAACTATATATAGAGGTACATTTCCAGCAACTTTTGAAAGAACGATCGCGCGATTCGTCGCCTCACCTTCGAACAAACTTGGTCGCGAATATGAGTGATACTTCGGATCAGTTTCGCCGCGCGCAATATGTTGTTGAACAAGCACGTCGATTGCGATGCCGTTCTCAGCGTGCATCATGATCGTCGAGCCGTTTTCACTTGCGGTTTGCATTGCACGCAAAATCTGGCCGTCATCACTATAGAAAACACCCGGATAGGCCATGAACAACTTGAAACTCGTTACGCCTTCGTGGTCGACCAAATAAGTCATATCTTTCAACGACTGTTCGTCAACACCGCCGATGATTTGGTGAAACGCATAGTCAACGGCACAGTTGCCGCCTGCTTTACGGTGCCACTCGGCAAGACCCTCATGAACATTTTCGCCGTAACGCTGCAATGCCATGTCAACGATCGTCGTCACGCCACCCCATGCCGCGGCAATCGTGCCAGTTTCAAAGGTGTCAACTGCGGCCGTGCCACCAAACGGCAACTCCATGTGCGTGTGCACATCGATGCCACCTGGCACCACATATTTGCCAGTCGCATCGACGACTTTATCCGCAGTGATATTTAGCGATTCAGATTTACCGCGCTCAAGCACCGCGAGAATCTTCTCGCCCTCAATCAGAACGTCAACCTCGTGTCGACCAGTCGGGCTGACGACGGTTCCGTTTTTAATAAGTGTGCGTGTCATTTTTCCTCCCTGCTCGTTGATTCTTCGAAAACTTGTAGCTAACTTTTAGCGCTCTACTAATTCGTCATATGCATCTGGGCGACGATCACGATAAAACGCCCAGCGATCCCGCACTGTTTTGATCTTGTCCATGTCTAGATCGCGCACGATCAACTCTGGCTTGTGCGGGTCACCTTGATTGCCGATAAATTTGCCTTCTGGGTCGACGAAATAACTCTGACCGTAGAAGTCGTCATCGCCGAGTGGCTCGATGCCCACTCGGTTGATCGCGCCTACGTAATAAATGTTGGCGACCGCGGCGGCTGGCTGCTCAATTTTCCAAATATATTCGCTGAGTCCGCGACTTGTCGCCGAGGGATTGAACACAATCTCTGCGCCGTTCAAACCAAGCGCGCGCCAGCCTTCAGGAAAGTGTCTGTCGTAGCAAATGTAAACGCCAACTTTGCCGACTGCCGTGTCGAAAACGGGATAACCGCCGCTGCCAGGTGTGAAGTAATACTTCTCCCAAAAACCTTTGACTTGCGGAATATGTTGCTTGCGATATTTCCCAAGATATTTTCCGTCGGCATCGACCACTGCGGCAGTGTTGTAATACAAACCTGGTTGCACAATTTCATACATCGGCAAGATGAGAACCATGCCGAGTTCTTTGGCGAGTGCCTGAAATCGTTTCGTCGTTGGTCCATCAGGAATTGGCTCCGTATACGAGTAATACTCTGGCTCTTGCACCTGACAGAAGTACGGCCCGTAAAACAATTCTTGAAAGCACATCACTTGTGCGCCTTGCTTGGCGGCTTCACGGGCTTGCGCCTCGTGCTTGTCGATCATCGTGCCTTTGTCGCCCGTCCAATCGGTTTGCAATAACGCCGCGCGCACTGTGCGAGCCATGATTTCTCCCCTTAAATTTTTGCTATTTGCTCTCCAAACTATCAGTCAATACGCCCTCTACATAAGCCCGAATCTTCGTATTGCCGTAGTCATACACCATCAACTGATCAGCAAATGGGCGACTTATCTGTTCAAATTCAGCGACTGAGGCGTTATATACGTTATTCAGTACTCGCTCAAATTCATCAAGCGACTCAATGTTTGACCAGAAGAATCCAGACTCATCGAACTTAAACGATGCCCCAAAGCGATTATTGATGCCCCTCGTGAAATCTGGTAAATCCATATGCGAATTTATCTTTTCCGACATCAAATCGAACAAAGTCTCATATCCTTTTGAGCGACCAAATTTTCGACAACTGAGAATTGCTGTTTTCTTTCCAAGAGAAAGTGACTCGTATCCCATTGTGCTGTCGACCGTTACAACCAATTCTGCATCGTTAATTAGTAAATATGAGCTTTCTGCCTTCGACCTTTCGTGAAACTGCCACTCCGACCCAGAAAGTTGTTCAACAAACCAATTTTTCTCTGCTTCAATTCGCTCGTGATCAGGCATGACACCCGCAACATGAATCTTGACAGAATTTCTAATTGCAAAACTCGCTAAATATTTACAAACTATTGCATCGACTCTATAAAAGTTTGGATCTCTCAAAAACTCCTGATGGCGATATTCGGAAATGAAAACAATCTCTTTCTGCGTCTTCGGGAATTTTGAAAAGTCGATCTTATTCAGTTTCGAGCTACCTACCCCAATTATTGATTGCGCATATTTATACAACCGATCATCTGCCTGAGCTGGTCCAAAAATCATTGCGCAATCCACATTTGGTCGTATTGTTGTGGAGCTCTTTTCAAACTTAGATATCGGAATCGCGCCAAAATTGTCTGGTCTCCAACCGTTTTGAACTAGTGCAACTTTGTAATGTGATCGCTTTCGACGCATTAGGCGCCATAAGTTAAGATCGCTGTCACCATTGCGCGAGAGAATTAACTTTGGGTTGACGAAATCGATGTAGGCCTCGAGATACGCGACGGCACCGAGATGTATTTTTGGCAAGGCGCGCAATAGCGCCAGCATGTTGACGCTCTCGCCGCGAATCTCCATGATGTGCGGCTTGTGATGCGCAAACATCTCGTCCAAGGGGCTGGCAGTTCCGCGGTCGATGATCAATAAGTCTGCGCGCGGTGGTTTACGCCAAACGCGCTTGGTACTTCGAAAATACTTCAGTGACCGCTGCAAAAACTGCAGAAAAGACTTCATCGCAATTTACGAATAGTACGGATTAGCACCAGTCGAATGATCCGTAATATCGCGCACGCGCGTAATCGCCGGAACCTGCTCGACCAACATCGTCTGCACACCCTCAAGCATCGTCTGGCGCGACATTGAGCAACCGTGACACCCGCCGCCCATGGTGAAGTAAGCCGTGCCCTCTTTGTCGTGGCCTGCAAAAGTCACGAACCCTCCGTGTGCCGACAAAGCCGGATTGACGTCATTAAATACGATCGCCTCAATCTGCGCCGAAATCTCGTCGTCAGCGACGAGCCCTTCAAAACTGGCCTTCAACGGCTTATTCGGATTGCGAATCAGCAATCCCTTGGCATCATCATGATCAAGTTCTGCACCGCGCAAAAGATCTAAATCTTTCGCGCCGATAATGATTTTCAACCCGTTTATCGTTCGCACTTCGTCGGTGAAAGCCGCCTTGACGAACTCGTCGAACACCAAGTCGTACCGAAAATCTTCGCCAGGCCCAGACAGAACCTCAACCCGCAACCCAAGTCGCTCGCGCTCAGACTCGGCATCGCGCAACTCAATTAATTTCGCGTGAGCGACAGGCGTGATCGTGATGATCGTATTCGTCGACGCAACCGAAGAACTAGCCGCAGGCGCGATGCCTGCAAGGGGGCTTACTTGACTCATTACATAGGCAGGCTACCTGCGCTAACGCAATTGAAGTTGTTATAGTGAAGGCAATACGCACGGGGAGTCCACTGGTTCGGTGGGCTGAGAGGGTGGCCGCCGTCACCGACCCACACACCTGATCTGGGTAATGCCAGCGGAGGAAGCGACAATGGCCAAAACAACTCTAATTTTTAGTGGCGGTCTCGCACCGAACGACGCCACACTCAACGCTGCGCGCACAATTCAAAATGTAAATCTTGTAATCGCCGCCGACTCGGGCCTGCACACCGCACAGAAACTCAACATGCGCGTCGACGTCGTGATTGGCGATTTTGATTCAGTGGATGCAACCGCGCTCGCCCGCGCCACTACTCGCGGCGCACAAACCATTCGCCACAGCACGGATAAAGATTTCACCGATCTTGAGTCGGCCCTGTTGTTTGCCGCCGACAAAAAATCTGAACGCATCGTCATCGTCACCGCCGGCGGCGGCAGACTCGATCACCAATTCGGCGTCGTGGCTGCAATGTTCAATCCAAAACTGCGCGAAACAAATGTCGAAGCACTGTGGAACAACGCTCACCTCTTTGCGCTACAAGGTCCGACTACCTGCGAATTCGCAGTTGCAATCGGTGACACGATTGGCCTACAGAGTTTCAGCAACAAATCAGAAAGAATATTTACAACCGGTTTGCGCTGGCAACTAAATGACGAAACTCTTGCCAACTTTGAAACCCGCGGCGTCGGCAACATTGCAACTGCCGACCAAGTATCAGTCACAGTCAAGTTGGGGCAACTAATCGTCACTCACCAACAGCAGACAAAATCATGAAAGTAACGAACAAACACAAAATACTCACAGCACTTCTCGCCACTGCTCTGCTGGCCAACGCCTGCGGCGACAATCAATCAGCCGGCGATTCACCTGATTCATCGAGTAACGACTCAGCAGAGCCCTCAACTAGTTCAACCGACCAAGTCACGCTCACCCTCCTCGCCTACGACTCGTTCACTCCGTCGCCAAACATTTTCGACGAGTTCACCGCACAAACCGGCATTGATGTCGAAATCAGTCTTGGCGGCGACGCCGGCGAACTCGTAACCAAAGCCGGTCTGACTTCGGGCAATCCCGAAGCCGATGTGTTGTGGGGTGTTGACAACACAATGCTCTCACGCGCGCTTTCAAAAAATATTTTCGCACCGTACGCGACCAAAAATCTCTCCGACCTCGACGAATCAGCGCGTAAACTCGTGCCGAACAACGAAGCAACCCCTGTCGACACAGGCGATGTGTGCATCAACTACGACGTCAACTGGTTCAAGCAACGCAATCTCGCACCACCACTAACGCTGCGTGCGTTAACTTCGTCAAACTACGCGAACTTGCTCGTCATCCCGAGCCCAATCAGTTCATCACCAGGTTTGGCCTTCATGCTTGCAACAATCGCCGAATTCGGCCAAGACGGCTGGGATGAATACTGGAAATCTCTTAAACAAAACGGAGCGCTCATTGTCGGCGATTGGACAACCGCCTACTACACAGAATTCTCGGGTTCATCGGGCAAAGGCGATCGACCAATCGTCGTAAGTTATGGATCAAGCCCACCCGCCGAAATGATTTTCGCCGACCCCCGTCCGGCTACCGCCCCAACCGCTGTTGCCGCACTGACATGTTTTCGTCAAGTTGAATTTGCGGGCATTCTTCGCGGCACTAAACACGAACGCGAAGCGCAACTATTGATTGACTATATAACTGACGTCAAATTTCAAGAAGATCTGCCGCTGACACTGTTCGTCTACCCGGCAAACAAAAAAGCCAAACTGCCAGAAGATTTTGTCAAATATTCACTGCGTCCAGAGTCACCGTTACAACTTGACCCAGATCTTATTTCTCGCAGTCTTCTCATCTGGCTCGATGAATTCACCGACATAGTTCTGCGTTAATCCTCATGGCGACAATCTATAATCGCAGTCGGGCCACTATTTGGCTGGCTGCATTACCAATAGCTGTCATCTGTGCGTTCGTCGTCGCACCGGTAGTCAACATTTTTGTCTCGTCATTGCAACTTGACTCGTTGAACCTTCTGCGCTCAGAGACAATTCGCAAAGTGGTTTGGTTCACAACCTGGCAAGCGCTCGCGAGCACCGCCGTTGCGTTGCTTGTCGCCCTGCCAATCGCTTTTTGCACGGCAAACTTCAGATTTGCATCTCAGCGATTCACGACAAGCCTGATCACCATGCCATTTATCTTGCCGAGCATCGTCGTCGGCGCCGCATTTCTGCAAATCTTGCCGAACAACCTGCATCGCACCGCGTTCGCCTTGATTCTGGCGCATGTGTACTTCAATTTTGGTTTCGCCACCCGGTTGATTAGCGCACGCTGGGTGCAAATTCATCCATATCTTGATGACGCAGCGCGAACCCTCGGCGCATCACCATTCAAGTTGTTTACCACGCTCACGATGCCACTTCTGCGCAAAGCAATCGTCAATGCTGCCCTCGTCGTGTTCACTCTTTGTTTTACTTCATATGGCGTGGTGCGAATTCTTGGCGGACCATCCCGCTCGACAATTGAAACCGAAATCTACTTTCGAGCCATGCAACTCGGTGATGTCTCGGGTGCAATGATGCTTAGCGCACTACAAATCATCGTTATCTCCGTAATTTTTTATGCGACAAACAAGCTTCACCGCACCGCACACGACCAAACCACTCGTCCAACAATTTCTCGTCAACGATCACTCCATTCAAACAAACATAGAATCGCAATAACGGTCCTCATCACGAGCGCAACAGGCTTTGCCATCGTGCCAGTTTTTGCCATCGCCGTGAAGTCGGTAGTTACAAATTCAAGATTCACAATCACAGCCTGGCGCGCTGTCTTCACTAATCCTGAAATTATGCAATCACTTATCAAGACGCTTATCTACGCAACAGTCGCCATGATGCTGGCCACACTTCTCGGTCTACTCAGTGCTTGCAGCATCGCTTATGGCAGCAAAAAGTTGCAGATAATCTCATCTCTCACGTCCTTGCCAATCGTCATTTCAGCCGTCGCAATCGGGCTCGGCATTATCATTACTTTCGACGCGCAACCAATTGACTGGCGTGGCGCGCAATTGATGTTGCCTTTGGCGCATGCACTCGTCGCATTGCCGCTGGCCATGCGCATCATCTCGCCCGTGTTACAAGCAATTCCTGACTCACTTCGCCAAGCCTCAAATGTGCTCGGCGCATCGCCGTGGCAAACCTGGCGCAATATCGACCTTAAAATAATTCGCCGCGCAGTCGCCGCGGCCGCTGCAATTTCTGCCGCTGTTTCAATCGGTGAATTCGGCGCGAGCAGTTTTCTCGCTCGTCGTGGCGCCGAAACTCTGCCGATTACAATTTCACGCTTACTTTCTCGCCCCGGCGATTCATTGCAAACACAGGCGTTCGTCTTGGCAACTCTGCTCGCGCTGTTTAGCATCGCAATCATATTTATCATCGACAGACAAAACTCTTATGCTTGAAATCGACAAAGCCACCGTCGTCTACGAGTCTTCACAACTCTTTGCGAACCTTTCTCTCACGATCAAAAATCAAGAAATCGTCGCGCTCACTGGCCCAAGTGGCTCGGGTAAAACGACTTTGCTGCGTTGCATCGCCGGTCTTGAATCAATTACCGCGGGCGTAATCCGCCTCAATGGTCAAGACATCACTAATCAACCAGCCCACTTACGCAACATCGGCATGGTGTTTCAAGACAATCAACTGTTTCCACACTTGACTGTCGGCCAAAACATTGCATACGCCTTAAAAATCAAACGTGTCGAAAAGAAAATAATAGATCAAAAAGTGCGCGAAGTTATCTCTCTCGTCGGCCTCACACACCTCATCGACCGAGCAGTCACAAATCTGTCAGGTGGCGAAGCAAAACGCATCGCGGTAGCACGTGCGCTAGTCGCCGAGCCGCAAGTGCTGCTGCTCGATGAACCACTCACAGGCTTGGACCCAGACCTGCACGGCCGTTTGCTCGAAGATCTCAGCAAATTGTTGCGCATACGTGGCACAACAGTGCTGCACGTCACTCACGACAAAGCCGAAGCATCGGCGATCGCCGACAGAGTTCTCGACTTGCGCCAACTAATCTCAT
>CAMDEC010000038.1 GCA_945893395.1 Bifidobacterium breve | reverse complement strand
GTTGTTCTCGAACTTGCGCACACGCACGCCGAACTTACAAGTGGTGTTGTTTGTGTCGACGGTGGCTTTCTTGAACTTCAAAATCATTTTCCAAATTGGGATGATTGCGCTAAAGCGTTACGGCCTCCCGCAATTGCCGGAACACGAATTGCGGATTTCAAAAATTATATGAAACGCGCCCATCCCGATTGGCCCGAGACGGGCATCAATGGTGCACTCGCCTGCATGGAGCATCTACCTGACGGCACTCTGCGGCCGTGGTTAAATCTCGAGCGACACATGATGGTCTTGCGCGGATTATGGGAACATCATCCGACATATATATATAGTCAAATAACTGTGCCCGTGATGTTTGTGCCAGCAGAAGGACCAAGTGGACTATTTAGTGAAACAAAACGCAGTGCTATTGAACACGCCGAGCAATTAGTGCCCAAGGTGCGGATTGAATGGTTTAGTCCTGCTGATCACGACTTGCATGCCCAACAACCCGAGCGATTTGCGCAGGTCGTGCACGCAGCCATAACCGACGGGTTCTTCTGATGACACGGCCACATATTTTAGTTGTAATGGGATCAGGCGAGACTGCGCCGACGATGGTCACGACCCACCGAATGCTTGCGAGCAAATTGCAAAAGCCGGCGCGCGCGGTGTTGCTCGACACTCCGTATGGATTTCAAGAAAATGCTCCTGAACTTGCAACAAAGGCCGTTGAGTATTTTCAGACAAGTATCAATCTTGAACTTGAAGTCGCAGGGCTCACCGAAATAATTGGTGCCGACTCTCTGGCTGTTGAACGCGGTCTACAAAAAGTCACCGATGCAGATTATGTCTTTGCAGGTCCGGGTTCACCGACATATGCATTGCGACAGTGGTCCGGCACATCACTCGCAGGGTTGCTGAATAAGAAACTGCGTGACGGCGGAATTGTGACTTTCGCGTCGGCGGCCGCATTGACACTTGGTCGTTTTACTTTGCCTGTTTATGAGATCTACAAAGTTGGTGAAGACCCGCGCTGGCTAGATGGCCTTGATATTCTTGGCGAAATTGGTGTCAATGTTGCGCTGATTCCGCATTACAACAATGCCGAGGGCGGACACCATGACACACGGTTTTGTTACATGGGTGAACGACGATTGTCGATGCTCGAGCGTGAGTTACCTGCAGGTGTATACGTGCTCGGCGTCGACGAGCACACCGGCATGGTTATTGACCTCGATGCCGAAACGGTAACCGTCGTCGGTAAAGGTGTCGTGACGATTCGAATTCAAGGCGAATCAACACAAATAGCATCTGGTGAAACTTTCCCATTGGACAGACTGCGCGACCCACAGTCAACTGCAACACTTGGCGCAAAACTTAAAACTGACAACCAACCAAGTGACACCGCGCCGCCCAATACGTCTGAGGCACCGGCGATTTTTGACAACAACCTTCGCGAGGCGACCGATCGATTAAACGATGTTTTTGCAACAGCACTCGCCAGCGGTGACGCCGATGGTGCTGCACGTTCGGCACTCGACTTAGACGACGCAATCGCAGGCTGGTCTGGCGACACCTTGCAAAGTGATGCAACTGATCACGCGCGAGCAGTCTTGCGCAGCATGGTCACTCGTTTGGCAGCAGCAGCAACGGGTGGTCTACGCGACCCGCGCGATGTGCTTGGGCCGTTCGTGCAAGTGCTTCTTGACTTGCGCGCTCAAGTTCGCGCCGACAAACGATTCGATTTGTCTGACATCATTCGTGACCGATTGGCCGCACTCGATGTTGAAGTTCGCGACACGCCTGACGGTGCACAGTGGGGTTTTCGAGTCGGCTAAAAATTAATCTCGTGTCACAAAATCAAAGATGCCCGAGCGATGCCATTTTGGTGCGATTTCGCACCCCGGCGAAGCCGTAAACACTCACGAAGACAAGCGCATCCAATAAAATTATCGTTGCACTCGCCGATGTATCCAAGTGATAACTCAAGTTCATGCCGACGAAACAAGTTACGGCGCCAATTATCGGTGAGACCCACAACAACCGTGAGAAACTATTTGTCGTCATTCGGGCTGACGCTGCAGGAATCACCAGCAAAGCCGAAATCAAAAGCGTGCCGATCACGCGCATCGTCACCAAAATCGTCAACGAGATCATCGCCAACAACACGGCCTCGACCAGCGAAACTCGAACATTGCTGACTTGAGCCACATCTCTATCGAATGTCGAAAAAAGTAATTTGCGATAACCAAGCACGACGACTGCAAGACCCAGGATCGCAACAAGCGTGACAGCATAGATATCTGCGACTTTCACACCGAGCACACTGCCAAATAGCACCGCCTCAATGCTCTTTGATGCTTGGCCATATCGATTCATCAACGCCAGTCCGAGCGCGAACGAAGCAGTCGTGACAACGCCTATTGCGGCATCGGCACCGATCACGCGTCGTCGAGCGACTCTGGCAATCAACAAACCTGACACCACACCCCAAATGCCGGCGCCCAAAAAGTAGTTGATCTTCATAACCGCGCTCGCTGCTGCGCCACCGAAAACTGCGTGCGACAAACCGTGTCCGATATAACTCATGCCGCGCAGAATTACGAAAACACCCAGCAGCCCACACAACGCGCCGGCGATGGTCGCAACAATCAATCCGTTTCGAAAGAACTGAAAGCCGTAAGGTTCAAAAATATCGAGTGCGAGAATCATTTGCCTTCTCCACGCATTGTCATGCGACCGTGATCAACCACGAGCGGCATTCCACCATGCTCAAGAACTTCCATTGGTGCACCATAGGTTGCTTCAAGAACCTGCGGAGTCAGAACATCACGCGGACTACCGTCGGCAATCACGGTCTTTTTGAAACAAATTACCCGCGGCAAGTGGGCGGCCAAACCGTTCAAATCGTGCGTCGTCAGCAAAATCGTCAAGCCGTCTTGATGCAAGTCTGCAAGGAGATGCAAAATTTCGTGCCGTGTTCGCACATCCACGCCTGACGTCGGCTCATCTAAAACCAAAATATCTGGTTGACAAAACATTGCTCGTGCGAGAAACACTCGTTGCTGTTGTCCACCAGAAAGTTCGCGGATGTGACGGTTTGCGACATCTGCGATGCCGAGTTTTTCGAGTACTTCTCGCACCTCAGTGCGCTCTTGCAAAGTGATTCGCGGCCACCATTTTGTTTTGGCACGAGTCATCACCACTACTTCTTCGACAGTCACCGGAAAGTACCAATCAACAGTTTCAACTTGTGGCACATAGCCAATCGTCAAGTGAGGTTCAATCGTTATCGAACCGTGTGCAACTGGTTGTGAGCCAATTATTGCCTTCAGCAAAGTTGTTTTGCCAGAACCAGATGGGCCGACAATGCCAACGAACTCTCCGCGATTGATCTTTAAGTAGACGTCGTTGACGACGGGCGCGTTGCCATAGGTGCACGAAACATGTTCGCAAACAATCAACGGGCTACCATTTTTACTGAGGATACTTTGCCTCATCTTTAACTACATCTCGAACATTGAGAGATTTCAATGCCGAAGCATCACCGCCGAGTGCCTCAACAATTGTCACAAAATTAAATCTCATCAGAGCGAGCCACGAATGTTCTGCGTCACCTGGTTCACCGATCAAATCATCATCTCGTAAAACATCAACATATCGCACACCTGTTTCGGCACCAATTTGCTCAAGCACCGTTGATGGAAACACCTCACTACCAAAAATCGCCTTTATTTTTTGACTTTTCACTTGCAAGATCAGTTCACCAATTTCTTTTGGGGTTGGTTCATCAAATGACGACGGCTGAATTGCGCCGATCACAGTAAAGCCATAATTAGCAGCAAAATATGCATACGCATCATGATACGTCAGCAGTTTTCGTTGACCTTCGGGGATGGTCGCGGTCGCAATTTTTATCGCGTTATCAAGTGCATCAATCTTTAAAGTGAACGCAGAAAAGTTGCTCTCATAAATCGCAGCATTTGACGGATCTCGACGCATGAGCACATCTCGAACAACTTGCGCATACTTTTTGGCCAACGGTGGGTTTGTCCATAAGTGAGGGTTCGGCTTGCCACCCTCTTTTGGAAACGAGAAGTCGTAAATATATTCAGACTCGGGCAAAATCTCGTTACCAAGTTCACAAATATTCGCCGAGGTTTTCATATTTGCCAGAGCCAAATCTTTTGTTGGTTCTTCGAGCACGAGTCCATTAACAAAAATAATGTCGGCAGATTCAAGCGTGACAGCATCACTTGGTTTTGGTTCAAAAGTATGCGAGTTGGTTCCTTCTGGGACGACCCCCGTAACCACCGATGCTGTACCGCCAGCGACATTTGCCACAATGCTCGTGATCGGCGCAACCGTCGTGGCGATGTTAAGTGCTCTGCCATTAATTGCTTCACCCAATTCACAGCCAACACTCGCGATATTCGAGTTTTGATCAGAACTAGCACAACCTGTCACAACGACTAATAGAACGACGAGAAGTCTAAATTTCATGACTTTGGCACTCAACTGGCGCTGATTTGGTCGAGAATTTGCGCGACCCGAAGCGACTCGGCAACAGGCAATACCCAGCCCGAGTTTGATGAAATCTTTTTGCTGACTTCTTGAGTCATCTCAACAAATGCATCAACAGTCTGAAACTGTTCAATACGACTATTGACCCGCAGCGAACTTGGTTCGCGCCAAGAAGAAAAAGATTCGCCTGCGTCTGTAGAGAGATTGCCAGCAGTTCCGGCAATCTCTAATTTTTGCAGAGCATCAATATCGAACGAACTCAACAAATGCGCCTTGACTTTGCCATCAATGGTGGCGTCAACTTCGGTCGTCAAATCAATTTTAGTCAGGCCAATTTTTCGCTCGACACTATTTATTCTCAGATCTTTCGCACCGTTGGTCAACGCCACCCACATATTTGCCTGATAGCAGCCGATATCTAGCAACGCCCCGCCACCAAATGCTGGCTCGAGGCGATAATTTTCTGTCATCTCTGACTTAAAAGTGAACTGTGAATCGATACTCAGTGGTTGACCTATCTCACCAGATGCAACTATTTCTGCGAGCCTCTTAAATCGCGGATGCCATCGAGTCCACACTGCTTCAACCAGCAATCGATTGCAACGTTGAGAACACTCAATCATCGTTTGAACCTCGGCCGCATTCAGTCCAAGTGGCTTTTCACAGAGCACATGCTTGCCTGCTTCTAACGACCGAGTCACCCACTCAAGATGCTGATGATTCGCAAGGCTGATGTAAATCGCCTCAATTTGCAGATCATTCAACAAGTCTTGGTAAGAACCATAAACATTTTGTGGCTCAAGTTTCGCCGAGCGAGCAATTTCACGGCTCGCGACGCCAAAAAGTTCTGCGTTATTCGCAGTATGCACCGCAGGTGCCATTGCTCGACTAGCAATCCACCCGGCGCCAAGAAAACCCCACTTCACTGACACGACTAAACCAATCTTGACGAAATACTGACTCGCAACTTGGGCACGACAGACATCGCATTGCTGAGCGCCGACTCTTCTGCTGCTTGCATGATCGCAACGACATTGCGCGACTGCAAAGCCTTAACCGACATCGGCACTCCGGCTGATAGATAATCAACTATTGATTTGTGAAATTCATATTCGTTGAGTTTTTCTAATTCAATGATTTGCGGGGTTGAATCTTGGCGATGCAGCGTCAAAATAGCGGGAAGATCTGCTACTGCCGGCTCAGCCAGAGGATTCCAATCGCCGACAATGGCACCGAGCGTGCCGAGCACATAAAACTTTGGCTTTCTCGCCGCGGCAAGATCAGAGTGAACAAAAGTTGCTTGTTTACCAGTTTTAAAAGTAATCGTCACTTGAGCATGATCAGCATTGGTCGCGTGTGTCCAAACTCGTTTGTGGTTTTGTCCACTGACATGAGCAACTTCATCGCTAATCAGATTTAAAATTTGGTCGATGAAGTGACTTCCCCAATCAAAAATTGCGCCGCCTGACACCGTTGCGTCCGAATGCCAATAATCGCATGGGCGCGAGTATCCACCGACGAAAGTGTCAAGTTGATAAACCTCACCGATCAACCCAGAAGAAATCAGCGATCGCATCGTCACAAAATCCGTATCAAACCGACGATTTTGATAGACAACCAGAAGCAGTTTTCTATCATCAGCTAATTTAATTAACTCATCACATTCGTCGGCGGTGAGTGCCATCGGCTTTTCAAGCACAACATTGATGTCACGCTTGAGAGATTCTTCGGCCCAATGAAAATGACTGTTTGGCGGAGTTGAAATCACAACCAGGTCAAGCAAGCCAGAGTCGAGCATTTCTGTTGCATCGCTGAAACCGACAAAATCTTGGGCAAGTTCACGAGCTGCGGCGATTCGCTCGGGCTTCGTGTCACAAACCGCGGTTAGAACTAAACCGTTCGTGTTTTGCACCGCCAGATTGTGCTCATAGCCAATCGCCCCATAGGCCAACAAACCGACGCGAATAAGTTTAGTGCTCATCGCCGAACTAACTGTATTCAGACGGCTCACGCATCGCACGAAAATCGAGAAATTAAACGGTCAAAATGACAAATATGGCCCTTGGAGTCAGAGTTACGGAAACGGAACCGGTGAAACTTTTGCGGTGAATTCGCCGTCGGGGGTTTGTACTGTCACTTGCGTGCCAACAGGCGTGTAGTCAATCGCCAGTTGACCAAGCGAAACATTCGTCTCGAGCCGTGGCGACCAAACTGCCGAGGTGACTGAGCCAATTTGTTTGCCGCCTACCTTGACTGGCCACGGGTTGCGATTCATAGCCACTTTTGGTCCATCAATTGTCAAGCCACAAACGCGACGATCGATGCCCCGCTTGGCAACAGCGCGAATTGCATCAATGCCGATTGCCTCGATGTCTGCGTCAAGTGAAACATATTGTTCCATTGCTGCTTCGAGCGGTGTGTCGGCGCGCGTGATGTCAGAACCGTAGGTCATTAAGCCTGCCTCGATTCGCTCGATCAAGTTCGGACAACCTGGACCAATATCAAACTGTTTGCCCGCTTCGGCTAAAGCATCATAAAGTTGCACGCCAATCGCGGCATCATCTACATAAATCTCAAAACCGCCTTGAGCGCTCCAGCCGCTGCGCGCAACCAAAAATTTGTGACCGCGAAACTCAAGGTTGTCAAACATAAAGAACTTCGTCTTGCGCACTGCCTCACCGAAAACGGCAACGACCACATCTTCGGCTTTTGGTCCTTGCACGGCGAGCGGCCAAATTTCTGGCTCAGAAATCTGCACATCAAGTTTCATGCCGAGTGCGATGCCTTGCGCCCACAGCAAAATGTCAAGACTTGAAATCGAAAACCAAAATCGGTCTTCGGCAACTCGAATCGCCACAGGGTCGTTGAGCAAAAACCCATCTTGGTCGCAAACCGGCGCGAGCGCACACCTGCCAATCTCGAGTTTGCGCAAATCGCGCACGGTCATCAACTGCGCAAGTCGTGCCGCATCGGGGCCGCGCAACTCAACTTGTCGCTGACACGAAACATCCCAAAGTTGCACTTTGCTACGCAAGTGAAAATAATCTTCTTCAACGCCACGAATACGGGTCGGCAACAACATGTGGTTGTAAATCGTGTATGCCTGCACGCCGAAATCTTCGATACGACTTGAAAACGGTGTCGAACGCGTGCGTCGCGTGATCGCCAATTGCGGCGCTGTTTTCGGCGGCTGAATTGTCGGTGTGTAAATATTTGTCACGGCCCCACCCACTTGATCTGACAGATTTCTGCACTGCGACCTTCGAAGTTCCAGACTCGACCGAACGCACGCACTCGCCCTTGCGCCGCCTTGGCAACTACTACTTCAGGCCCCATCCAATATTGCGTGTTGACCACGCTGACTTCTTCATTTTCGCGCGCACCACCAATCGGCTCGATCGCGCCCTGAATAAATTTGCCGACGCTCAACGAACGCTTTTGACCTTCGGTGACATAACTAATCGGTGACCGCGATGCGCCAAGATATTCACCGACGAGCATCTTGAACAAACCAGTCGTGCCACGACTTGCACCGGTGAAAATCTTTTCAACCTTCTCGAATTGTTCGTCGGTTGCGCGCTCGTCAATCCACAAAGCAGTCGTCCAGTTTCCGCGCTCCATTTTGCCTGGGATATCGAGCAGCATCGCCACATTTAACCCCGATAAAAATGTCAAACCTGACTTGCCTTTGTCGATTCGCACACCGAGCCACGCTTGACAGTAACCCTCTGTCGGTGGGTGCGTGCCCAACGAAACAACGCATGGGCAAAACACCGTGCAATTGCAATTCAAAATCAGTTCTCCCTCGATTGACCAATTTTCTGCGCTCATAAATTCGTTTCCTTTCGTTGTTTAGTTTTTAAAACAGACTCACGAAAACAGCGATACCCCAGACAATTATTAAAACACCGAGTGGCGCAGTTAACCGACGGCCAATCACGGGAAACTTCTCAACAGCCATTACCGCGGCGCTCAACACCATGAACCAAATATTGGTCAAACCGCCGACAAATGCGAGCAGCATCAAAGCCCAACAACATCCGACGCAGGTTATGCCGTGGTGCAAACCCATTTTTAATCCACCACTAACGCCGTCGCGCCAATGGCGCAGAAAGAACTGCATCGGTGCAAGACACTCTGATTGACAGCGTTGCTTGAGCGACGAAAATTGATATAAGCCAGCAGTCACCAACAGGCCAGCACTCAACGTTTTATTCAAACCAGTGTGCGTATCTAGCAAATTAAGTTCGACAATCGCCAACTGCATCGACGAAGCGGCAAGTGCGAAACCAAACCAAATAATCGAATAACCGAAAACAAATGCCCACCAAATTAATTGCGATGCGTTCTGAGTGATGCTGTGCAGCGATTGTAAAACCGGCACCGCGGTCGTCGACATCATCACCAAAGTCATCAACACCCACATCAAGAACACATTGGATGATGAATGCGCGTGCACGGCGCCGCTCATCGATAGATGATGCTGCATCATCAGCCACCAACCACCACTAACCGACAACATAAATAACGGCCATGGCGAGTTGGCGACTAATTTGCTCTGAATCACTGGCGATTACTATAGTTATCAGCAATGACTGCACGCAAACCCACGCTGCTTAGCGACCGCTTGCAGTTCAACCCGGCGGGGTTTGCCATGTTGTTAAACACAAAGCGCAATCAACTGGGTTGGTCGACTCGCGAACTCGCCCAACACGCGAAAATCTCACAACCATACGTTGTCGCTCTCGAACGGGCCCGCAATGCAAACTCAAAAATCAAAAAAACTCCGACACCAACCGTTGATGTCATCGCCCAATTGGCTTTTGCCCTCGATATCGACGCCAACACCCTTTTCAATCAGGCGATGAAAGTTGCAAGTCGCCATGTGTTGTTGGTCGTCGACGAATCAGCGCCCACTCCGCTACAAATCGTCAAGCAAGCATCGATCAACCAGCCAAAAATGTGGCTTTGTGCAGCAAAATCTGGCGACATAAGTTTGCGCCGAACAAAGTCGCGACAATACAGACCAACAGATATCACGCAAGCGCTGAACAGCGAACTGCAAAATCTGCGCGCCCAGATCGCCAACCAAACACTGGGCCTAATTTTCAGTGAAACATCAGAAGCAATGACCGAATTCGAAAACCCGCAGGCCGTGCTCAAGTTCGAACACAAGTGGGCAGATGTTGTCGATAAGGCAGCAACTGCAGCCGGCGCCCAAGCAGCGTTCAATGTTTGCGTCTACAAAATTGCCGACCTGAAAACTCTCGCCAACCCGACAAAAGCTTTCAACGAACTCGTCGAGGTACACGACGAACTTTGGTCGTATACGAACTCAACACTGGTACTAACAAACTCAACGCTCAATCAAAACTGCGAAACCGAAATTCGCAAGTTATTGACTAAGTAAGCAATCGCTTAATAGAAAAGAGATAAACAAATGAACACACCGAACACAAGTCGAGCATTCACGGTCGGCAAAACCGACTCAGGTTGGGCCCGCAAAATTGTCGATATGCCAATCGACCAACTCGGTGAGGGCGATGTGCTGGTTGAAGTCGAGTTTTCTGGCATCAATTTCAAAGATGGTTTGGCCAGCACCGAATCTGGTCGCATCGCGCGCATTGATCCACTAATTGGGGGCGTCGACCTCGCGGGCAAAGTCGTCGAGTCGTCGAACACGAACTTCAAAGTCGGCGCCAGCGTAATTGGCCATGGCTACGACATCGGCGTCGCTCATCACGGCGGTTTCTCGCAATACGCACGCATGCAATCTTCATGGCTTGTGCCAATGCCTGCCGGTCTTGACTCGCGCACCGCAATGATGATCGGTACCGCGGGTTACACGGCTGCACTTTCGGTAGACGCACTCGAAAAAGCGGGCCTCAAACCGGGTTCGGGCCCAGTTCTCGTCACTGGCGCAACTGGCGGTGTGGGCTCGGTCGCAGTCGGCATGCTCGCCTTGCGCGGTTACGAAGTCGTCGCCAGCACGGGCAAACCAGAAACCGCCGAGTGGCTCAAACAAATCGGTGCCAGCGAAATCATTGATCGTGCCGAAACTTCGGCCGAGTCGCCAAAGCCACTCGAACGCGAGCGCTGGGCTGGTGCAGTTGATTGTGTCGGTGGCGCAACACTCGCCTACATTTTTCGCACCCTTAAATATGGATGCAGCGTCGCTGCAAGTGGCCTCACCGGTGGCACAGGTATTTCGACAACTGTGTTGCCATTTATTTTGCGTGGCGCGAACCTGCTTGGCATCGACAGCGTGCAAACACCGATCGAACCGCGCAAGGCAATGTGGCAACGCATCGCCACGGACCTGAAACCGACTTGGCTCGAAACACAAAGCGTCGAAATAATCGGCCTCAACGACCTGAGCGAACAACTCGACAAAATTTTGGCGGGCAAAATGCGCGGTCGAGTGTTGGTCAACCCACATTTATAGAGCCCGTCCAAACTGCGTTATTATTTAGCCAATCGCGGCAAACGCAAAAAGGATACGCACCATGGCTACAAAAGTGAACGCTGAACAACTACAAAAAGCCAAATCGGGCAAAGGTTTCATCGCTGCACTCGACCAGAGCGGTGGCAGCACGCCAAAAGCACTCAAACTTTATGGCGTCGAAGAATCAGAATATAAAAACGATGCCGAGATGTTCGATCTCATTCACGCGATGCGATCGCGCATAATCAGCAGTCCTGTTTTTACCAGCGAGCGAATCTTGGGCGCAATTCTGTTCGAAATGACGATGAACCGCACGATCAATGGCAAAGGCACTGCCGAATTTCTCTGGCAAAATAAACAAGTTTTGCCGTTCTTAAAAGTCGACAATGGTTTGGCTGATGACAGTAACGGTGCGCAACTCATGAAGCCGATGCCCGAGTTAAGCACGCGCCTTGAGAGCGCCAAATCACACGGTGTGTTCGGCACAAAAATGCGCTCTGTAATCAAACTCGGCAACAAGACCGGCATCAGCGATGTGGTCAAACAACAATTTGAAGTTGGCAAAGAAATCGTCAGCGCCGGTCTCGTGCCGATCATCGAACCAGAAGTCGATATTAAGAGCCCCGAGAAAAGTGCCGCCGAAGTAATTCTGAAAGCCGAAATTCTCAATCAGTTAAATTCACTTAACGGCGATCAAAACGTGATACTCAAACTAACGCTGCCAAACAAAACTGGTTTCTTTGGTGAACTCGTCAAACACCCGAGAGTCGTGCGTGTCGTCGCACTGTCGGGTGGCTACAGCCGCGAAGAAGCCAACAAACAACTCGCCAGAAATCCCGGCGTGATCGCTAGTTTCTCGCGCGCACTCACCGAGGGCCTTTCGGCCAAGCAGACCGAATCTCAGTTCAATGGCGCACTCGACGCGTCAATTCAGGGCATCTTCGACGCCTCGAATAAATAAGTTATTGCAGATCTGCTTCGGTTTATATCGCCGCTCGGCGCGCCGAAATGTTGATCAGGTTTTGCGTGTAGCTATCTTGTGGTGAGTTGATAACTTCATCGACCGACCCTTGTTCGACGAGTTGACCATGACGCAACACCAGAATTCGATCGACGAAACTCGCAATGAGCGCAATGTCATGCGAAACAATAATCATTGCAATATTCAGTTTGCGTTGCAGATCTGCGAGCGTCTTCATCACCGCTGCTTGCACCGTGACATCTAAAGCCGAAGTGACTTCGTCGAGCAACAACAATCTCGGTTCGGCAAGCAGAGCCCGAGCGATCGCAGCGCGTTGTTTTTCGCCACCCGACATTTCACGCGGACGGCGCATCAAGAATTGTTCACCAAGACCAACCGAAAGCAACGCCGAAGAAATCTCACTATTCGTGGCATGCGTATATCGCGAAAGCGACTGGGCAACTGTGCGCATCGGGTTCAACGAGTCGTCAGGGTTTTGAAAGACCATCTGGATCGAAGACAAAACTTCGCGCGGACGCATTTGCACCGCCGTCGACAAGTCATAACCTTCGCCGTCATGTAATGAGCCATCTGTTACCGACACGAGACCACAAATCGCCGACAACAAACTTGATTTACCGCTGCCCGACTCGCCGATAACGCCAACTACTTCACCTTGCTTGATCTCTAAATCAAGCGAATCGATCGCCCGAGTCGTTTGGCCACGAACAATGCCCAATCCACGGCACACGAGAACTGTTTCGTTGTTTTGCGAACTTGATTCACGAATTCTCTGGTCAAGTTTCGGAATCGAACTGACGAGTGACTTTGTATATTCATGCGACGGCGAACGCAAGACCTGCGAAGTTTGACCCAGCTCAACGATTCTTCCCAGATTCATCACGGCGATGCGTTTTGAAATCTGGCTGACGACTCCGAGATCGTGGCTCACACACACCAATGCAAAGCCACGCGAGCGTTGCAGGCGATCAATCGTCGTCAAAACCTCAGAACCGATGCTCACATCAAGCGCCGAAGTCGGCTCGTCGAGCAGCAACAACTGCGGCGATCGCACGAGTGCCAAGGCCAGAAGCACGCGTTGACGCTCGCCACCCGAAAGTTGGTGCGGATAGCGATGCAGATATTTTTCGCCACCAAGACCAACCTCGGCAAGCGACTCAAGCACTCGCTCATCGACGACATCATCAGAGACCGTGTCGCGAAAATGACTAAGTACTGTCAGGTGTGGCGTCAGCGATTCGCCAATTGATTGCGCCACTAACGCCACCACGCTGCCGTAAATATTGCCTCGCTCGGTGGGCGTCGCAACCAACAAATTCTTGCCGACAGTCGTGACTTCACCTTGATCGAGCACCAAACCTGGTGCGAGCACACCCGCCGCAAGTCGCAACAAAGTTGATTTACCGCTACCGGAGCCTCCGACGATGCCGAGTGTTTCTCCGCGTTCGAGTTGCAAATCAATTGCCTCAAGAATCGGTCGAGAATCACGAGCCTCGTTTTTTATGCGCACTGTTACATTGCTAAAACCCAAGATATGAGATTGTGTAAGCGTCGTAATCATGTTCACTCGTGATCAACCAATGCTTGAATCGCCAACACAAGTGATGCCAGCATCATGATCGGCGAAATTACCAACAACGGATTCAATGTCATATACGATCGCGACTCAGCGATCATCAAGCCCCACTCTGGTGTTGGTGGGCTCGCACCTAAACCCAAAAACGAGAGCGAACTGAAAGCCAACAAAATCCAAGTGAACTGCATCGCCACTTCGGTGAACATCACTCGCCAAACATTCGGCAGCACTTCGCCGAACAAAATGCTGATTCGACTTCCACCTTGCAACCGTGCGACACGGATGAAGTCGCGCGCCAACAAAGTCTGGGTTGCACTGCGCGCTACCCGGGCAATGGGTGACGCATACATCAGGCCGAGTGCGACGCTCAAAATAAAAGGATCTTGGCCAAAGAAACTTGAAATCAACAGCAACAGAATCAATGTCGGTAAAGCGAGCATAAAGTCGATCACCCGTGAAAGCGCGTCGTCAATCCAACCGCCAGCCAACGCCGCGAGCGAGCCGATGACGATGCCAATCAAACACGAAATTGCCGTGGCGGCAAAGGCGATCACCAGTGAAGGCCGACCGCCATGCAACAACCGACTGAAAGCATCCCGACCCAAAGAATCAGTGCCCAACCAGTGATTTAGCGACGGGCCTTGCAATAATGCGGCAGAGTCTTGCGAATCGGTCGACGATAACCGCAAATATGGCGCGAGCAGCGCAACAAAAGCATGAAAACCAAGCACGCCAAAAATCAAAGCACGGCTTTTTAGAAAATTAAATCGCAGTAAAGTCCTCATCACATCTCTCAGCGATTGCTCGATCTAAGTCGTGGATCAAAAACACGCACGAGTGAGTCGGCCAGAATCGACGAAACCAGATACACGGCAAGGCCAAACAAAATGATCGGCAAGATCAAAGCCGTGTCGCGATCAGAAATCGCGTCAATTGCCAATCGTCCGAGGCCTTGAAAATTAAATGCGGCCTCAGTGACAAAAGTGCCGGTTAGCAGCCAGGCGCCATCGAGTGCCACGACATTCACGACAGGAGGCAAGGCCGCGGGCACGATATGACGCTTGATCATCTTTCGCTCGTTGGTGCCACGCAGACGGGCGCTTTCAACGAACGGCATGTTTTGCACGTTGGTCACACTCGCCCGCATCGTGCGCATTGAGTGTGCAAAAATAACTACTGCGAGCGTCAACGCCGGAAGCCAAACATTTGGCAAGAGTTGCAACACCGTTGCGTTGCTCGGCATGACACTGACCCCAGGAAAAATCGGAATCCAAATAGACAACACAAGCCACAACACCGTTGCAATGACGAACTCGGGCAGGGTCATCGCGATAACGCTGAATTGATTGACGGCCTTGCTGATTCGTTTGCGTGGATATCGCCCAAGCAACAGACCAACGACGATTGCGCTCGGAAACGCAATTAACGCTGCCACGGCAGCCATAACCGCCGTATTTCTCAAGCGCGGCATGATGATTTTAGAAACTTGTTCGTCGCGTTTTATCGAATAGCCAAGGTCACCGCTCACTAAGTCGCCAGACCAGTCTTTGAGACGAACAACTACCGAGTCGTTCAAGTTATTTTCTTGGCGACAAGCCTCAATCTTTGCGTTGGTGCCAAACCGCCCGAGTAGTGCCGTGCAACCATCACCAGGAAGTGCGTCAACACCAACGAACGAAACAATTGCTAGCGCAATGAAAGTTGCGAGAGAGAAAACGACCCTTCTCGCCAGATTTTTCAACGGCTTATTCTCGCTGTCTTCACGAAACGCTGATTTTTTCCCATCTCACAGCATCAATAACAATCGGTTCGATTCCTTTTACTTTGCTGCTCATGGCTCGGGTCAAAGTTTTGTGATACGGCAAAAAGATCGCCGAGTTTTCGAACAATCGTTCTTGAATTTGCGCATACTTCTTTGCTCGCTCGGCCTGATCTTTGGTCGATCGTGCCTCGTCGAGCATCTTGTCAAGGTCTTTGTCGACTTGGCCAGTTGGGTTCCATGATGCTGTGCTGCGATAGACCTCGTTGAGCACCTGCGTCGCAGGTCGTTGTCCCCAACTGTCAACAAACGCCGATTC